>AWOA01000092.1 GCA_000494225.1 Candidatus Calescibacterium nevadense OTU 1 | reverse complement strand
GCCCTCAACGCATAACACCTAAATGTTCCCTCTGGCAGTGGCCTATCTGAATAATATGTACTGTCTGCTGCAAGCGGTGATGCCGAATGCCCTGGCCAGGCCGATGGGTCTGATGAAAACACATCTGTCCATCTCAACTCATAATATGTCTCACCCTGAACATCTGTCCAAGATAAAGCTATAGCATCTGGTGCAATACCCTCTGCATCAAATCCACTTGGTGCCTGCGGAACTCCTACTATGAAAACCAAATCGTCTGTATCTCCATCTCGCGCAGGTCCCTCTCCCGCACATGTTTCAGTATCATCAAAAGCCCCTTGCTGGAACATTGCCCTTACCACATGTGGTCCAACAACATTAGCCAATGTTATAGTTGTCCTGAAAAGCTGGTAACCTGGTGCAGAGCATGTAGCAGTGAGAACTCTTGTAAAAGATGGTGAGTTTGCATTTGAGCTATACAACAAAATAAGATAGTTGCGCAGGTAATTCGGATAAGTTGGGTCGCAGTAAACAACAACACTCACCTCAGCAGTTGCCCCGGGTTGAAACGTCCCAGAATAACTCCTTATCATTATCCTCTCTATTGATTCGGTCCGAAGGTATTGAACTATGCCTCCGTCATCTGAGCAATATGCTATTGATAACGTGTTCGGCTGATTCGGCTCGGCCGTTCCTGAGATATTATCTCTTGATATAACAAGGTTGCATGTTGAACACTGAGTTGCTCCGGGCAGGCATTTTGGTGTTCCTGCTGGGTCTCCATCTGCTGTCGTGTTATCAAATGTGGCACATGCAGGCAAATCAGCAGGTGGAACCGCCTTCACATAAAAAACAAAATCATCAGCATCACGGTATGTGAAACTTGCAGGACAAATATCAGTTTGAGGCTCCGGACAACTTCCACTTGTACACCGCCCCTGAACGACCCTGACCGCATGCCAGCCTTCAACATTGTCAAGCTGGAATGTATAACTTAAAATCTCCCACCTTCTCCCCCCCGCATTCGGACAATACATGGTTGTAATATACCTCCAATTTGTGATAGGCTCTGGTGAATATGTTACACCAGAACCATATGCCAGGACAATCTGGCCACCAACATTAGGAACACACGCCACAAGGAAAGTGAGCTCTACCAGTGATCCACCCTTGAATTGACCTGATGGATCTAAGCTCCTTATATTTATCCTCCTTACCTGCTCACTTAAATCATCGTCGTTTTCGTCTGTATCTAAACATTGAAGAGAAGGATTATTGGAGAACAGAGTATTTGGCTGATTCGGCTCGTTCCCTCCGTTCTGACACTGGAAAAACCCTGTCGGACTTTCTGCGGTATCATTCACTGTATCCCTACAAGGAACCGTCTCACAAGTTCCACACCAACCATCACCATAGCACACAGGCGCTCTGAAATCTGGATTATAAACTCCACAGCTGAAACTTGAAGGTGGATCCTGCACAGTAAACACCAAATCGTCATGATCATATATCGCAGAATCTATATAACAAGGTGCATTCTGCGAGTTGCTTGGGTTTGAGTTCTGGATCCTTGCTCTTATCGCCATCTTACGTGGAGGTGTTGTAACTGCTGGCAATGTCATATAAAAAACTATCGTCGTCTCATTTCCTGAACGCCTGCAAAAACTACCTATCACGGGAGATCCCCAACCGTTAGATGCATTACAATTACGCCTATAAGACCCAAGATATGTAAATGTTGGGGGGTTTTCATCAGCATCCTGCGTGTAAAGAACATCTATCCATTGGTTGTTGTTATTACTCCACGCCCTAACTGTTACTTTTATGTTCTTTTGAGGTTGTATAAATCCGCTCTCAGACAAACTCTCTACCTGTATCGACATTATCCTAACCTGTGAATCAGATCCCGTCCCAGCTTGATCTGAACAAGTGTTATAAAGTGTGTTATTTGAAAAAGGCGAAACTGTATTGTTCGGCTCAGGATTTTCTAATGAACTATTATTTCCATCCACAAGTCCACATGTTGAACATCCCTCAACATTGGGAGGACATTTCGGCGCCATATATGCAGGGTCTCCATCTGCATCTGTGTTATCAAAGACTGCACATTCCACAGCTTTCGGTCCCAAATAACCCCCCCTCATATCCTCTATTAATGGCAACTCAGGTAAAGGCTCTACAATCTCTTCTACCTCTGATGGCTCCGCTTCCATTGCTAACTCTCCCGATATTGAAAAATCTATATCATATCTCTCCCTACCTCCTTCTCCTACTACCCTCACTCCCTTCAAAATCAGACTCTTTATATCCCTTGACCTCAACTCCTGATTTATACTCNTCAACAACACCGCTACTCCTGCNCCCAATGCCGATGAATATGATGTCCCACTTACCAAACAATATCTCCCTCCTATATCCCCTTCTCCTCCCGCACACGTCGTGAATATGCTCTCACCTGGCAAATATATATCCACCAATTTTCCCCTGTTTGAAAAACTTGATATCCTTCCCTCAGAGTTCACTGACCCCACCAAAAGTATGTTATGTGGAAACAGGTCTTTTACACTCGCTCCTACCCCTGACCACCTCGCATCTCTTCCTTCATTCCCAGCTGACTGCACAAATAATACATCATAATANCTTACATACTGAAAAACTACTGAAAATATCTCCCTGTGGTATTCCAATATCGNCTCTGCTTGCGGATTTCCCTCTGGTTCCACGCTCCCCCATTCTAATCCCCCTGAAAAAAGTATTACCTTCGCTCCATCTCCCAACGCAGATACTATGCTCTGAACTAATCCGCTCAAAGTCCCATCTATCACATACGCTTTTATATCTCCTCTCCATATCGTCCCTGCTATTCCCTTCCCGTTGTTCCCAACAGCTCCCAAAACTCCTAAAACGCTCACTCCATGATTTTGTGCCCAATCCGCTCCTTCTCCCTCAACTCCTCTCCTCAAATCATATTCCAAATCCTCATGTCTTTTTATCCCGAAATCTATAACTGCTACTGGAACTTTTCCTCGTGTCTCTATATTCCACAACTTGGGCATATTCACAGCTTCAAAATGCCAGTTATTTCCTTTTGGCGTCTCATCCCAGCTATCAAACAGTGGATCAATTGGAANGTATCCACCTAAAACTACCGATGGTTTTATCTTCATGTTCGGAAANGCTCTTATACCATCACCTNCGAACCTCAATTCAGAAACTATCTCATTTACCTCATCAACTGAGCTTGCTTGAACTCCCACCTGCAAAAGAACTCCTACACCACCCGCTCCCGATAAAAAATTTAACTCTCCTAAAACTGATATCTCACCTTTCCTTGCTGTTATGAAATCAAAAATTTTTGCTTTCTTTTGTTCTATCTCTTGTTCATTATTCCCTGCGATGTAAATTAATATTTGGTCTTTTGCTAACTCTTGGCCTGTTTTCTCATCAAAGACGAATTCTTGAACATCTTCAAATTCATCCTTCAAAACAAAAAGCTGTTTTAAATCTGTTCTTTTATCTCTTGCACAGTTTGATAAAATAAAAGAAAAAGCAAAAAAGAAAGCGAAAAAGAGAAAGAAAGAAAAAAATAATCCACCCTGTCTTTCTGTTTCCATCATATTATTAAATCTCCTCTTACCTTTTTATTTTTTCACTTATATTATAATCTCAAAAAAAATTTTTTGTTATTTTTGCAAAACTTTTCCTAAAAAAAATCCTCACTTTTTTATTATTAGCATTTTTATTATTAGCACTACTAAATATTTTTTTTTCTTTCTTTTTTTTTTACATTCTCCTATATCGGAATTTTTAGTCATCCATTAAATAAAGAATTGCTCTGTGTCATCTGGTAGCATTTGAAATCTTGTGCGATTTATATCTTGTGTGATTTATTTTTTTAATTTTTTTTATTTTTTATTTTTTAGTTTCTCCTCTTTTTTCTTTTTAGTGATCGCTTAAAATATTCAACCTTTATCNCATAACCTTTATCACATAATTTTGTTCCTTNCAGTAAAGTTAGGAGAAACTTCCAGAGCTATTTTGGAGCAAATCAATCTCCATATTCAGCTAAGATATTTTCTATCTCCGAGGATATAATTTTTCTTACGTAAGATTTTGTAAGTTTGCGAGATTTTTTAGTTTCTAAAATTTTCCATATCTGATGAAACATCTCAGAAGGTAAAAGCAACTGATTGCTCTTCATTCCAGATCCACAATCTTTTACCCGCACAGAAAACTTTAAAAAATCTTTTTCCAATCCAAATCTTTCTTTGAGCTTTGTTATAATGAAACTTCTCAGACTCGGTAAATATCCATCTTTTATTAGATGATTTATTTTTTCAACATACTTTTTTTCAGCTTTGAACCTTATATTAACATAATCTGGTCTTGAAACGAATAAACTTTTCTGAGAAAAAAGAAACTTTATGAAATCATCAACCACAGACTTTTTCCACCTTGAAGTTATCTTTTTAGCTGCTTGATAAATCTCCTCTTGTGTAAATTTATCTAAANTTCTCTTCTCAACCTTAATTCCACTTCTTGCCATATACAAAGATTCAATACCAGAGACCTTTAAAAAGTTCTTTATGTTTTCTCTCAACTTATCTAATTTGTTGATTCCGTTTTTTTGTACTTTTTTCTTCTGAGAAGAAGACATATATAAAAATTAAATTTAAATGAAAATTATGCGGATACCTTTTTAGTCAGCATTTGTATTAGTTCATCAATTCCTGAAACTGGTATTNTCATTTTACCTTCTTTTGATTCGATTTGGACATAAGTTAGGTCTTTGGAGAAAACAGCAGAAAATATCCCGAGCCTTCTCATAATAGTTTTAAGTTTTGCTATCTTTACGAAATTATCGAGCTCCGGGAAAGAATTATCATTACCATCTGAGAACCTATCGATTATTATTTTTTTTATCTCATCAACATCTTGCTCATCATCTGCGGTTGAAAAAGCTCTGTAAAACGAGAGCCTTATCATAGGGTCAGGAACAAGTTCCTTCGGGATAAAAGCNGGGATGTCTATTTCAACTTTTGGTTCAAAATAAAATTTCCTATCTTCAAGCTTACCTTTCATTTCTTCTATAACCTCCTGCAATACTTCAAGATAAACTTCAAAACCAACAGAATAGATATGTCCGACTTGCTCTTTTCCAAAAAGATTACCCGCTCCCCTCATTTCCAAGTCTTTTAAAGATATCTGAAATCCAATGCTTGATGTGTCTAAATTCACNGCGTCAAGAAAAATATCAAGCCTTCTTTTTGCTTTATCCCCTAAATTTTCAGGAATTATAAGATAACAGTATGCATCTTTTTCCCCTCTACCAACTCTTCCTCTGAGTTGATAAAGTTCCGAAAGACCGAACAAATCTGCCCTATCTATAATCATAGTGTTAGCNGATGGTATATCTATACCCAAAGCGACTATTTTTGTAGCAATAAGTATTCTTATTTTCCCGAGCATAAAAGCCAGAACTATATTTTCTATCTCTTTTGGTCTCATTTTTCCGTGAATTATTGTAATCGCCTCGGTCGGAAAAATTTTCTTCAAACCTATAAGTATCTCATCTTGCCCTGAAATATATGGATAAACATATATCACTTGTCCTCCACGATTTATCTCGTACTCTATAACATCCTTCAATTTTGACTTACTCAAAAGCGAGGTTATGATTTTTCCTCTTGAAAGCGGTTTTGTTCTTATAAAAGATATATCTTTCAGACCAGATAAAGCCATTTTCAGTGTTCTCGGTATAGGTGTTGCAGTCAGAGAAATAACATCACAAGTTGCCCTTATGCGAGATATTCTCTCCTTGTGAGAGACTCCGAATCTCTGCTCTTCATCTATTATAAGCAATCCGAGATTTTTGAAACGGGAAATGACATTCAAGACTTTATGAGTACCTATAACTATATCAACTGCTCCACTTATTATTCCTTCAATTATTTCTCTTTCCCTATTTTTTGGAGTAAGACGAGAAAGCATCTCAATTCTGAAGGGAAAATCATATAGTCTCTCTTTGAACCTCATAAAATGTTGAAGTGCAAGAGGGGTTGTAGGACAGATGAGAGCAACTTGCTTTCCGGAATAGGCAACCAAAGCGGCGGCACGCAAAGCTACCTCCGTTTTTCCCACACCAGAATCACCAAGAATAATCCTATCAGCCGGATAATCCTTCTCACAAAGATCCTCAATTATATCATCAATCGCTCTGAGCTGATCTGGCGTCTCTTCAAAAAAGAAAGTTTCTTTCAATCTATGAACAATTTCTTCAGCACCTTTATATGGAGGGCGTTTTATAGATTTTCTTATTGCTATTGCTCTTATGAAATCTGAAATCTGGCTCTCTATAAATTGTTTCACTTTTACTTTCCTTAAAGCAAACGTTCTACCACCAATAGCATCAAGTGGCGGATTATCAACTCCTATATATTTGTGGAGATAAGATATGTCTTCCGCTGGAATATAAAGCATCGCTTCATCTCTATACTCTATTTTTAGGAATTCACGACCATACTCAATACTTGTTCCCCTAAAAATTCCTATTCCATGAACTTTATGAACAACATATGTTCCCTCTTTCAATTCTTCGTAAGACAAAGGTGGAAGTTTAGGCTTAGGCTTAATCTCCTTCTTTGTTTTTTGAGAGAATATATCAAAATGAAGTAAAGCTAATTTCAATTCAGGTATTATAAATGCGTATGGATAGCTTTTAACCCTTACTACCTTTTTTATTCCAAGGTTTTTTGCAAGTTGCTCCTCAGAAAAATCTCTAACAACGAAGATCAAATTATATTTCTGAGCTATATCTTTCAAGTCATCAATACTCCTTATAAATTCATGAGGTTCTACTACACGAAAATTCAGTTTCAAAGCAGATTCAAATATATCACCCTTTGAATGCTCACGACAAAGCTCCCCAGAACAAAAACACAAAACCTCATCAAAGATATCCACCGGATAAACTTTCAAAACGGAAGAAAAAGATGGAAAAGAAAAATTTTTCAACTTCTCTATCNTGTCGTTAGAGATAAGATATATTTTTTCAACNACATCAAACAAAAACTCAACCCTTACCTTTTTGCCTCCTTCTACTACTACTTCAAAAACATCTCCTACAAGAGAAAAATCACGGGGCTCACATGGATCATACTGAACGCGAAAATAACCGTTTGTTGTGAGAAAATCTAAAAGTAAATTTGGAGAGAGTTTCATTCCCTCTTCAACGGGAAAATTAGCTCCGGAAAAACTAAACTCTTGAAACAACTTTTCTGGATTACCGAGCACAAATATTCCATTATCTGCTGTAATTATTTCAGAAACTTTCAAACCTAAAATTTGAGATGAAATCAGGAAAAGTTTTTTTATATTTTCAGATGGGAACGAAATGAGAACTCTTGATGGAAATTTTAAAACGAAAGGTAAAGATGAAAAATAAGATAAACCATTCATCTATATGTAAAAAATAAATAAAAAAAAATAAAATATAACATTCTCTTCTCCGCTCGGAGATTACTTTTCTATTCACCGCTTAACTTATCGTATTTTTCAAAAGCTTGAATTATTTTTGAAACGACTGGATGTCTAACTACATCCTGATGGCTCAAATAAACAAATTCTATTCCCTCAATTCCGCCAAGTATTTGATCTAAACCTGAAAGCCCAGATTTTTGGATATCTACCTGACTCATATCAGCAGTGAGGACCATTTTTGAACCTATTCCCATTCTTGTGAGAGTCATTTTGACTTGGTCATAGGTTAAATTTTGTGCCTCATCTACTATTATAAACGCATCAGATATTGTTCTACCTCTCATGAAAGCGATTGGAATAATCTCCAAAATTCCTCTCTCTATAAGTTTAGCAACTTCTCTATAATCAAGAATATCATAAAGGCAATCATATATAGGTCTCATAAAAGGGTCCACTTTTTCAAGAATACCACCTGGGAGATATCCTATCTTTTCACCGGCTTCAACAGCAGGTCTCGTGAGAACTAATTTTGAAACCTTCCCGCTTTTTAGGTATTGAACAGCCACAGCAACAGCAAGATAAGTCTTTCCTGTTCCAGCTGGACCTATTGCGAAAACCAAATCGTTCTTTTCTATCGACTTAACATAAGCAAGTTGATTTTTAGTTTTAGGAACAATTTTCTTACCCCTATAAGTTGTGATGATTACAAAACTCTCAGTTCCTTTTTCATCTTTTTCCACATCTTTATATTCACTCTTTTGTTCAGCATAACTTCCTTTTTCTCTTAATTCTCTTCCAACTTCTGATATTAAATTTTTTTTCACTTCAAAGAGTTTTTCTTCAACGTCTCTTTTNGAAATCGCAAAACCCTCCTTTATCTCTCTATAAAGTTCTTTTATAGTTTTTTCAGCAACATCAACTGCTTGCTCTTCACCCTTTATGAAAATTTTTGTTCCCCTTGATGATATAGAAACTTTCAACATTCTTGATATACTCTTGAGATTCTCCTCGAACTCACCTGTGAGAATTCTTTGTGCGTTTATATCTTCAAATTCTAACTCTTTAAGCTTCTCCATCAATAATCGATAATATACAAAAAATAAATCTCTTTTTTCCTTCTTTTTTCAAACTNCNCTGTTAATTTATACCAAAATTTTTATCAAAAAATAGACTATTAATAATATTTTTGAAAAAACAAAAAATCAAAAATTTCGCTAATTTTTAGTTTTCTATGCTGAAGAAAGAATTGGGATATGAGGTAAGAAAAATATTGTTCGGCAAAGATAGAGGAATAAAGAAAGAAGTTATTACGGGATATGCAACATCTTTTGACGGGACGCAAATATGGTTCAGAAAAGTCTCCCCAGTAAAAAAAATAGATGATAAAACTCCCCCACTCGTACTTTCAAACGGTATAGGAACAACTATAAGGTATTGGAGATATGTAGAAGATTATATTTCAGATATAACGGATGTTGTAGTATGGGATTACAGGGGACATGGAAGGAGTGGTGCTCCAAAATCAGAAGATGTATCTATGAACGCACTTGCAAAGGATATGAAAGCGGTTTGCGATGAGTTAGAAATAAAAGAAGGCATATTCGGAGGTTTTTCNATGGGAGTTCAGGTAATACTCGAATTTTTCAGACTCTTTCCCAATATGGTAAAGGGACTCATACCTGCACTTGGACCATACGAGCATCCTGCAAAATATTTCCTTGATTTTCCTTTGATGGAAATAATACTGAAAANAACCGCAAAACTTGTATTTTTTAACCCCCAAAGAGCTCAAAAAATTTGGTCAAGACTTATGACCGTATCTTTGGCTTTCAGATTAGGAAAGGTAGTTGGGCTAATTTCAGAAAGATTATTTTTCTTGAATCCACTCCTTGCACACGCAGATGATTTTACNGAGTATTTTGAGAACCTGAGAAAAATGGATATCACCGTATTTTTCAAAATGGCTCTTGAATCACAAGCTCACTCAGCAGANGATGTCCTACCCAAAATCTCNGTCCCAACACTCGTAATAATAGGAGAGAATGATATTTTCACTCCAAAATATGTGCNACTTAAAATGGCGGAGAAAATCAAAAATTCAGAGGTTCTCATGCTACCAAAAGGAAGTCATGGAGGACTTGTAGAACATGCCGAGCTTGTTTGTTTGAGAATAGAAAAATTTATAAGAGATCATTTTTCAAGTCAATCAANGAACGNCCAAGTGAATNGCACAAAACAACAATNAAATCAAGTAACTTTGTCTAAAATATAAATTAATTAATTATTCAATTCAATAAATATAATAAGTAAGTAAGTAGTAAAAATAAGTTATAGTGGTAGGAAGAAAATAAGGTAAAAACTAAACCTTTCCATAAGAATGAAGGATAAAAAAGAAGAAGTAGAGAAAAATAAAAAAGAAGATGAAAACAAAAGAGTAGAAAATCATTTTGAGAATATTCCGCATCATGTTGGAATAATAATGGATGGGAACGGTCGGTGGGCTCAAAAAAGAGGACTCCCAAGAACAGAAGGACACAGAGAAGGAGCTAAATCCGTTGATGAAATAGTAGAAACCGCAAGAGAAATCGGAATAAAATACCTTACCCTTTACACTTTCTCAAAAGATAACTGGAAAAGACCGAAAGAAGAGATCTCTTTACTTATGCAACTTTTGAAAGAACATCTGATAAAACAAAGAGAAAAAATGAGAAAGAATGGGATAAAATTCAATGTTGTTGGAGATATAAGNGACCTTCCCAAAGATATAAGAGAAGAAATAAAAAAAACAAAAGATTACACAAAAGATTGTAAGGATATGGTTCTTACCCTTGCTTTAAGCTATTCAGGAAGACAAGAAATAGTAAAAGCAACAAAGAAAATAGCAGAAATGGTAAAGAATAAAAGATTGAAAATCTCGGAAATAGATCAAGAACTTTTCACAAAAATTTTAAGATTACCAGATGTAGATTTGCTCATAAGAACATCGGGAGAGATGAGAATTTCTGATTTCCTTTTATGGCATATTCCGTATGCAGAAATATATATAACACCAACTCTTTGGCCAGATTTCAGAAAAGCTGAATTCCTGAAAGCAATAGAATGGTTCAAAACAAGAGAAAGAAAATTCGGAATGACATCAGAACAGATAAGACAGATCAAACAAAAAACAAAAAACGAAAAGAA
>AWOA01000091.1 GCA_000494225.1 Candidatus Calescibacterium nevadense OTU 1 | reverse complement strand
CCCCCAAAAATTCAAGAAAATGGATATAAAAGAATTGAATGAAATAATTTTTGACCCGATAGTTTGTGTAAAATGCGGGTATTGTAAATCAACATGTCCAACCTACCTTGCAACAAGAGATGAAAGATTTTCCCCAAGAGGTAGATTATCTCTATCTTATAAAATCATAAAAGAAAAAGAGCGGATGGGATTTTCTGACCTGATACGAGTTTTTCACGATATAGATACATGCTCAAAGTGTGGAGAATGCGAGAAAACATGCCCGATGGGGTTAAATCCTTATCTATCTTTTATGAGAGCAAAAGCAAAAACCCTACCAGGAAAATTTGAAGTCATCTCTGCCAAACTCACGACAAAAAGCAAGCTATTTTTTACTCTTCTATTTTATTTTGGTTCAAAAATAAAAAAATCAAGCTATAAAATAAATTTGACAAAAATAAGTTTTAGACAAAGAGAAAAGNTTGAAAACGAAGAAAAAAGCGATACTATTTTTTTCCCATCTTGCTTTGGATACACCATTTTCTCTCAAACGAAAAAAAAAGTTGAGAGTCTGATGGAGGATCTCGGAGTGAAATTTAAAACAGCACCTCAAAGCTTCTCGTGTTGCGGTGCGCCTCTTCTCTTTTCCGGCTCANTNGAAGATTTTGAGAAAAACAAAAAAGAACTTATAAGAAAAATAGAAGAAAAATCAACAAATGATTTATCAACACTCCTTGTATTGGGTCCAACATGCACATATATTATGAAGAAATTTTACAAAGAACTAAACGAAAAATTCCCAAAAGTTAAAATAAAAGAAGCATCAGATTTTATCATTGAAAAAATAAGGGAAAAGGAAGTAAAAATCCATGTAGGTGAGAAAGACTCAGTAGGTGAGAAAGATGGCAATGTTAAGAATATAACGACGAAGAGAGAATCAAATATAAATCCAGAAGAGAATAAAAAGAATGAAGAAGAAAACAAAAAGAAAAGCGAAATCATTGTAATACACAAGCCATGCCACGAAAAATATAGCGACGCAATAGATAAAAAAAATTTCTTTAAAGAATTAGGATTTAATGTAGAAGAAACCGAATTTCCTTGCTGTGGTTTCGGAGGTTCCATGTTCTTTAAATACCCTAAAATGTCAAACCAGCTACTCGATCTACTATCAGAAAAAATAAAAGAAGAAGAGGATAAAAAAGTTTTAGTTATTTCAAACTCACCAGGGTGCATACTACAAATCTCCCGTAAACATGAAACAAAGCATATATTAGACCTAATATACGAAAGAATAATCGTCGCAAACCACCAACAAAAATAAATAAAAAATCAACAAAAAAAAAACAAAAAATAAATTTCATTATTAAATTTATTAATAAAAAGTGAAATAAGAAAGGTAAAATAAAAGTTTAAATCACGGGGTTATCAGAAATTCTCACGGGGACTAAAATCTTACGGGGTAAAAAATCTGAATAACGAGGTTTTAAATAAAAATGGAGAACGTATAAAAGATATAGGGTTATTAAATATAAAAACGGTTATTTAATAATAAAAACTAAGATAAAAAGTAAAGTAAGATAAAAAAACGGTATGGTAGAATATGAGAAAACATCGTATACAGCAGAAGAGTCCGATCAAACACACCACTCGTATGAAGATATACTATCAGTTATTTCAATTTCGGAATATACATTAATTCCAGATAAAAAGTGTCTCATAATAGATGATTCAGCACTCACAAGATTGCAAGTCAAAAAAATACTCTATGAAAACAAGCTATTTTTAATTGAAGATATACTGGAAGCCGAAGATGGACTTGAAGGTTTTAAGAAATATAAAGAGAATCTTGGTAAATTAGATCTCGTTTTATGTGATGTACAGATGAAAAATTTAGATGGTTTAAAATTCATAAAAATGGTAAAAGATTTCGAAATAAAATTGGAAAAAGAAGGAAACATTTACCTTGGGTTCCTGTCAAAAACCGTTCCAATAATTATAATGACAGGTACTGCAACAAAGAATGAGAAATTTAAGGGATTAGAAATGGGAGCGAAAGATTTCATTTTCAAACCATCTCGTGAAATAACGCAAGAGGAATTTGAAAGAGAAGTAGTTATACGGTCAAAAATCCATGTTATATTAAAAAGAACTCAGGAAAAGCTTTTTGAAACTTCTTTGAAACTGAAAGAAGCCTCAATAATTGACCCTCTTACCAGCGTATTTAACAGAAGATATATGAAAGAAATTTTTGAAAGAGAAATGTCAAGATTTGAAAGGAAAGGTGGAATAATTTCAGCCATGATAATAGACTTGGACGACTTCAAAAAAATAAACGATACTTATGGACATCCCATAGGAGATAAAATATTAGTTGAATTTGCGGAAAGGCTTAAAAAAGTAAAAAGGAAATATGATTACATAGTAAGGTACGGAGGAGACGAATTTTTGCTTATTCTACCGGAGACAAGAACAGACGGTGTTTCCTCAATTTTTCAAAGGATAAAAACAAGCCTTGAAATAGAACCGATAGAAGTAGGAAAATCACAAATTATTTTAAAACTATCTGCTGGGGCGTCCTTTTTACCATCACCCAAAACTAAAAGTTATGATGATTTGCTTAAAAACGCAGATTACGCATTGTATGAAGCTAAAAAAAGCGGAAAATGTTGTCTCAAATTTTTCTATTAATTAAAAATATAAATATGGCAAGATGTTATTTTTGTGGAAAGACAACTCAATTTGGGCATAATGTGTCTCACGCAGGAAATAGAACTCAACGGAAATTTAGAGCAAACATAAAAAGGGTCAGAGCAATATTAAATGGTACAAAAAAGAGATTGAAAATATGTACAACCTGCATAAAGATGGGAAAACATCTTGGAATTTAATCCTTTGTTTATTTCACTTCCTTTACTCTATTTTTCCTTTCATATTATATTAGGGAACGAGTAAATCAAATAATAATTTTGTTAATTCTCAAAAATTTAAAAAAATAGACCGTTAAATTTATTAATAGGATGAAGATAAAGGAAATAATTGACGCAATTTCACAATACCATCCTTTGCCTGATGTTTCCTTGATAAAAAGAGCGTATATCTATGCCTGCTACTACCATAGGGATCANAAGAGATTATCCGGAGAACCGTATATAATACATCCGATACAGGTTGCAAAAATTTTAACAGAACTCAGAGCAGACGATAAAGCGGTAGCAGCTGGTCTCCTACACGATGTAGCAGAAGATACCCCACGCACAATAGAAGATATTTCAAAACACTTTGGTAATGAAGTTGCTTCTCTGGTAGATGGAGTTACAAAAATTTCAAAGTTCAATGTAAATTTGAACGCAGATGAGAGACAAATAGAAAGCCTAAGAAAGATGTTCGTATTTACCGCAAAAGATGTCAGAGTTATCCTGATAAAACTAGCAGACAGACTTGATAATATGCGATCAATAGAGTTCCTACCAGAAGAAAGTAAAAAGAGGATGGCAGAAGAAACTCTAAAAATATTCGCTCCTATAGCCCATAGATTAGGTTTGTACAAAATAAAAACAGAACTTGAAGATAGAGCTTTTGAAGTACTATATCCAGAAGCAGCAGAATTCGTCAAAAAAAAGATAAAAAAGATAAAAGATGAAGGAGAAAAAATAATAGCAGAGACAGAAAAAAAGGTTGCNGAAATATTAGAAAAAGAAGGTATAGAAAATTTCAGGATAGAAAGCAGAATAAAAGGTTTATATAGTATATGGGAAAAGATGTTCAANCANGGAATAGATATAGAAAATATATATGACATAATAGGGTTAAGAATAATCGTACCAGAAGTAGCNGATTGTTATAGAGTTCTCGGAATACTTCACACCTATTTCAAACCTATACCNGGAAAATTCAAAGATTATATAGCCATTCCAAAGCCGAACGGATACAAATCCTTACATACAAAAGTGCTACTGCCCGGGGGAGCAAAAGTTGAGTTTCAAGTAAGAACATACCAGATGCATAAGGAAGCCGAGGAGGGAATTTCAGCTCACTGGGTATACAAAGAAAAAGCTCCAATATCACCATCTGGGATGAAAATATTTTCGTGGCTAAAAAGTATTCTTGAAATGTCAAGGGAAACACCAGAATACGAAGTAAAGAAAATAAGTGAGGATATATATCCAGATGAGATATATGTATTTACTCCAAAGGGAGATGTAAAAGTTCTACCGAGAGGAGCAACTGTTATAGATTTTGCTTATGCTGTCCACTCTGAACTTGGAGAAAAATGTGTAGGAGCAAAAGTGAATGGAAAACTTCAACCCATAGATCATATACTCAAAAGTGGTGATGTTGTAGAAATAATAACATCAAAGAATCAGAAACCAAAAAGGTCGTGGTTGAATTTCACTGTTACACAAAGAGCAAAAGCTCGTATAAAGCAATATCTAAATAAAGAAGAAAAGCAGATAGCAAAAGAAATAGGTTTAGAAAACTTAAAAAGAGAATTAAGAAAATTTGGGCTAAATCTATCAGAAATTATGAGAGCGGGCTTATTCCAAAAAATCGCAAACTCCCTTAACATAAACGATATTGAAGATTTCTTTATAATGTTAGGCTCTGGGAAATTAAGCTTGAACTATGTTATAAAAAGCCTGAAAAAACTTCTCACAACCGGAGAGCAAACCGAACTCCAAAGGATAGAACCAGAAAAGGAAAAAGAAACAAAAGAAAAAGAAGAAAGAAATAAAATTCAAAACCAGATTTCAAATATAAAGGAACTTCAAGGAAATCTCAAAGGAGTAAAAATAAGATTTGCTCTATGCTGCACACCCGTACCGGGAGATGATATCGTAGGATATATAACTCGTGGATATGGTATAGTGCTACACAGACAAGATTGCCAGGAACTTGAATATCTTGATAAACAAAGAATAGTCAAAATAAATTCCGAAGAATTGCCACAAGACAAATATATAAGCAAAATAAAGTTTATTGCAAATTCAGAGGAGATAATATCTGATATCATCTCAAAAATGAGGAAGGAAGGTTTTGAAATAAGTGAGGTAAAAATAAAAGAAAAAGAAGAAAATAAATTTGAATTTGAACTAAAACTAAAAGTCAAAGATAAATCCGAGGTAGAAAAAATAATGCAGGAAATATCAGCAATGAAGAATATTCAAAATGTTGGGAGAGATATAAAAATATAAATCAAGCTAAATCAAAATAAATAGAAAGAAAAAAGTAAAATTTTATTATGTATGAGGTTGCACTTTTTGCAAATCTTATTTTTCTCATACTTATGATAATTTTCGGGATAAAACTCAGAGCAGATTTTCAGACACTAAAAAAACAAATGTCAAGCGATACCAAGGAAAATAACGACATAAAGGATTTAATCACCAAAATCAAGGAACTTACAGAAAAATTAGCGATAATAGACGGTAAAATACTATCTTGCGAGGAAAAAATAGTAGCAGTAGAATTTGAGAATAAAGAATTAAGAGAAAGATTAGGAGAAATCATAGGAACTGTAAAAGAAAAGTTAGAACAAATGAATCATATTTCAAAAGAAATGAAGGAAATAAGAGAAAAACTAATTGTTCTTGAAGCTTCACTGTCTATCCCTAAAATGGAGAAAGAATACAATGTAAAAGATGAGATAGAGGAAGAAGAAAGTGATAGTTCCAAAAAAGCAAAATTAGTAATAAAGTATGCCCAAGAAGGGAAAACAGAGGAAGAAATAGCCAAACTTACAGGTTTATCCTACGAGGAAGTAAAGCTTATGCTTAAAATAAAAAAGTAAAATTTAATAATAAAATAAATATAAAAAAATAAAAAAAATAAAATATCATATTTTTTAAATTAAATTAAATAATGAATATAGTTTTGATATATCTTTTTTTGCTTTCTCATTTTAGCATAAAGAATATTGGAATAAACTCTAAACCCACATTCTCATATGTNATAATATATCTTAATCAACAAGATTTCAAGTTCTCATCAGATAAAAGAGAAGAGGTAATAAACATTATCATAGAGAATTCAGANTTAAAACTACAAAAAAANGAAATAGAACCACAAGATAATAAATTTATAAAGAAGGTCATACTTAACGAAATAAGGGAGGACGAAGAAAGAAAAAGCACAGCAATATCTGTCATAATGAAAAATAAAAACTTGAAGTGGGGCGTAAAGAAGTCAAAAAACAGCTTATTAATTTTAGTCGGGAAGGACATACCTTTCGTAGAGAAAAAGGAAATTGATGAATTTCTCAAAAATGCAGTTGTAACGAGGAATTACAGAGCGCTTGATAGAATGTTTTTGCTTGCAGAAATAGGAGATGAAGAGACAAAGGCAAAAGCATACTTTGCAATAGGNGANATGCTTTTTAANATGGGCATAGAAAGCCACTCAAACATGATAATTTTAAGGGCATCAACATTTTATGGTGCAGCAGGAAGGGAGTTCTTAAAGATACGTAATATCAAAGATTTCGCATTATCTTACATAAGGTCATCNCAGGCTTTGAGATGGTCTATGTTTTTCCCAGAAGCAAAATCAAAATCTGACTTCGCACTTGAAAAAATATCTCAAAAAAACTATGAATTACCACAACCTATAAAAATTTTTCTTCTATGCTCCTCTGCTCTGGCATCTATTGGTAGGTCAAAAGCGGGAGAGGCAGCGGAAAAAATAGGCATTTTAGAAAAAGATTTTCTTTCTCAAATAACAAAATATAGGAATGAAGTCCCCTACGATGAATTTCAAGAAATATCAGATTGTGTTTTTTCAGCTCTCGGGTCTTTCGAATATGAAAAAGGAAATTTTGAAAAAGCNGGAGAATACTTCACATATGTATCAGATAGATTTTTAAGAAACGACCCTGTTGCTTTGCCAAGATATGCGAGAACTTTACTAAAACTTGATAAAACCTATCTTTCGAAAAAATACTTCCATCTGATGATAGATAGTAGGTTCCAGAACTTAAAAGCTGAAGGTCAGCTAGGACTATTTGAAAGTTTATACAAAGAAGGGAATAAAGAATTAGCAATAAAATATTTGTATTCTGTTATGGAGGATTTTCCGGCAACAAAATGGGAAGTAAAAGCAAGACTCATAGCGGTAAAACTTAAAGATGAATTGAAGGATGTTTATAATATGCTTGGGAAAAAAAGAATCCCACGAGATGACCCCATATTTTTTCCAGAAGAAAACCTGAAATTCATAATAAAAAGAGCTCAATCTCCCGAAAGTCAAATTGCACTTGCAGAATATCTGAAATTAATAAATGAAAAAATAGAAAAAAAGAAAAAGGACGCGGAAAAAAAAGAAAGCTTGAAAAAAGAAATAAGCTCTGATTTTAATTTTATCTACTCATTTCTACCAGCGATAAAANCNCTNAAAACACCTACTNANATAATGTCGGAAATTCAAAATAATATGAAGAAGTATTTAGAAAACCTTATAGATTCTGGAAACATAGTATATGCCTCAACAATATTTTTCTCATTCAGAGANTTCCTTCCCCCACCGTATATATTTGATTACTCAAAGATTGAATCGCAACTTGAGAAATTCNGCATTATGGAAGAAGANAAGACCAAAGTATTACAGGAATTTGAATCTGAAGAGGATAAGGAAAAATTCATTCAAACATTTGGNAATAAATTTCCAATCTTATTCGTAAAATATGCAGATTACTTGATAGCAAAAGGAGAATGTGAAAGAGCTTATCTCGTTCTACATGAAAACAAAGACAAAATTTATAACTTTGAAGAATACAACGATATTCTTTTCAAAGTTTCACATTGTCTCTATGTCTCTAATAGCCACCTAATTGAAGAATTTTGCAAGGAAGAAAAATACAATATTTTTTGCAAAGAATANCCCTTCGAAACAACATACGATAAACTAATAAAGTCACTCTTTGATGAACTTGAAAAAATACCGGAAAAACTTGAAGAAATAAAAACAAGACTTATAACAAGTCAATAAATAAAAAAAATAAATAAAATAAAAAAAATAATAAATAAATCAATAGCTCATCCTTTCTTAATAAGGCAAGATAAATCAAGGATAAATAATTATCTTACAACAATATACTATCTTAATCTTACTTGATTTAGAATTTTTCAATCATACTGCTTAATTCTTCTATTGAATTCTTAAGGAGTTTATCTATTTTTTCTTGATCTTGAAATGAATTNTCTTGATTGCGAGAAAAAAGGATAAATATTTCCATATTCCCCGAGGTTCCCGGAGGAAATGATGGACATATTCCTTTGACAGAGAATAAATCNGAAACCTGCAATATAACTTTCTTTACAGCTAAAAAAATGAGATTTCTATCTTTCAGAACACCATCTTTCAGATATTTCCTTGGAACCTCAAAATTAGGCTTACATAACAATAAAACCTCTGGAATAAAATATATAGCTCNTAAAATAGGGATAGATGAAGTAAAAGATACATCGCAAGCTGCAAAATCAACCTTTTCTGGGAAAAAATTTTCTGTTATCTCTTTTGCGTCTTTGCCCTCGTATAGTAAAACTCGTGGATCGGCTCTGATTTTTTGATGTAAAACCCCTACGCCAATATCTACCGCAAATACTTTCTTAGCTCCACTTTCAAGAAGAAATTGAGTGAAACCACCTGTTGAACAACCTATATCAGCACAAACTTTGTCCTTGACCGAAATATTCAATCTTTGAAAAGCAAATTTTATTTTGAGATATCCGCGAGAAACATAATTTATGTTTTCTAAAATCTCAATATCTGCATTCGGCAATACTTTTTCAGAAGGTCTCAAAACAACCTTACCATCTACTTTAACTTTTCCTGAAAGTATAAGCTCCTGAGCCTTTTCCCTTGATTCAACAAATCCCCTTTTCACCAAAATTATATCCACTCTCTCCTTCATCCCCAAAAATTTAAAGCCCTATTTAAGCTATTTGAACTCTTCACCGATAAAGAATTTACAAACGATAAATAAATAATTTACAAACGATAAAAGGTAAGTCAGATTTTCTAATCTTTTGTAATAAATAAATAAATGAAAATAGCATTTTTACTTCAAAAAGTTGAAGAAGCNAGAATAATCAGAGCATACTTTGAAGAGAACGGTCATAAAGTTGCCATATATGAATCACCGGAGGACATGGTAAGTTTAGATTTCATGCCGGAAGTATCAGTTATAGATGTAAAATGTATAAATACGGATTATGAANTAAGGTTGGTCATTTCTTCATCACCGAGAATACTCTTTATTCTTCCTTTCTGGGAGAATGCAGGAAAAAAGATAGAAGAGATAAGGAGGAAGGCAGAACTTTGGGGATTCAAGCGAACNAAAATAAAGGTTATAAAAAAACCTTTTACACCAGAGGAACTCCTGGGATTCATAAAAGAAATATTCCAAATCAAAGAATAAATTTTAGTTTAGCAGTAAAATATATGATTCAAAAAGCAATTTAGGGGAACATTAGCAAATTAAGATAATGGACATCATAAAAAATTAAAAAAAACAAAAATTAAAAAATTAAAAATAAATAAAATCAATATGGCTAACAATATTAACACAGTTAGTCAAGAAAGCGAAAGGATAATACCTTTTGATGAAAATATACCTGAATGGTTAAGACCACGAAAAGGTATACCAAGAATGTTTAAAAATGAAATCCTTGAAAGACTGAGCCATGTTCATCCGCTCACACCACATATAATATATCTTCCGGTCATAGGTTATATGCTNTATAAGGCTTCAAAGATTTTTCAATTATATCAAATTGTTCCTTTATTTTTATTTGGAACTTTTATCTGGACACTTATGGAATACACATTACACAGATTCATATTTCACTTTACACCAAAGAGTGAAATAGGCAAAAGGATACATTTTATAATTCATGGAGTTCATCATATGTATCCGTGGGATACAACAAGGTTAGTTATGCCGCCTGCGGTATCAATACTAATAGCAATAGTAGTTTTTTCTATAATGAGTTTTATTTTTGGAGATAAAACTTATCCAATATTCGCAGGAACAGCATTTGGATATATTATTTACGATACAACGCATTTTTCCGTCCACTACTTTAAAGCTCCAAAAAANAGAATATTAAGGTATTTATGGAAACATCATCTGCANCACCATTTTCAGACCCCATACAAAAAATTCGGAGTAAGCTCCCCACTTTGGGACATAGTTTTTAGGACAAAATGATTTTCCCCTGATCTTTTATTTTTTCCGTCTCAATCGCCACATGAATTTAATTTTCAAGCCTTCNTGTTTTCACATATTGTTATTGTTACTATTCCAAGNGTGAGATTTATATGTTTTATATTTTCGAAGTCAAATTTTTTGAGAAAGTCAGTAAGCTCTTCTTGGGTCATATAATTCAGAATACTTTTCGCCATGTAAATATAATCATTCCTTTTGCCTAATAATATGTTCGTTATAGATGGAATAACGTAAAGTAAGTAGAATTTGTAAAATGGTAAGATTGCCGAATTAGGCTTTAATGTATCTATACTTATAAATTTACCTTTGTTTTTTAGAACCCTCTTTATTTCAGATATTGCAAGGGAAAGATTTTCAAAATTTCTCAAACCGAAAGCGACACAAACTGTATCAAATGTATCATCTTTGAAAGGAAGATTCTCTGCATAACTGACAGCGAAATTTACCTCTCTGCAAAACTTTTTATTTTGAATCCCCCATTTGATCATTTTTTTACTCATGTCAGCTCCGAATACCTTTGAAACAGAGCTTTTGCAAGAAAATCTGCTTGTCATCTCAGCTGTGCCACAAGCTAAATCAAGCACTACTCCGTCAGCAAAATCTGCAAGTTTATCTCTCCAAATTCTGTCCAATCCCAAAGATAGAACCTTATTTGTAGATTCATAATAGGTAGAAATAGAATCAAAAAGGTCTTTAAGTTTTCTCCGACTTATAAGCTGATTATAAATCCTCATATTTAAAATATTTATTTAAAAGATATATCTTAAGAGAAAAACAAAATATAAAAAGCAAAAATAAAAAAAATTGAAAAAATAGATAATGGTCTTTTTGAAAATCCAAAATCAGAGGACAAAACCAGAGGACGAAAGCTTGCCTAAAATTCTTGTTGCAACACAAGTTGGTGAAACTTCACTTGATATAGACGCTGAACTATTTATTTACAGAAATTGCACCAATTGACTCGCTAATCCAGAGAATGGGAAGGGTAATGAGANGGGTTGNTTTATTTAATAATTTTTAATAAAATATAAAAGATGCGTCAAGTAATATAATAATAGGATAACTGAAAGCAATTAAGAATATTATTTAGTAGATATTTGCAACGCTGGCGGTTTGACGCAAAATTTTTTTGAAAATTTCATCTTTCC
>AWOA01000090.1 GCA_000494225.1 Candidatus Calescibacterium nevadense OTU 1 | reverse complement strand
TTTTTTCACTCGGCATTTCTGCTGGGATAATAAACACACCTAAATCATATGTAAGAAAAGGCTCAATAAAAATAGTGCGGCAATACCAGGAAAGATGGCTTTATATCAACCAACTTATCCAAATCCAACCNCCATCCCTCCACTCTCAATATTTTAATCACCTACTACATCCTACTATAATCAAAAAAATAAAATAAAAAAAGAATTTAGATATTCATTAATAATGGAAGGACTAAGTTAAAATAGATAAAGAGGAAAGAAATTAAAAAAAAAAGAATTTAGATATTCATTAATAATGGAAGGACTAAGTTAAAATAGATAAAGAGGAAAGAAATTAAAAAAAAATGATAGGACTTACAAAACTTATAGCGCAAAGAGAAAGTCCATCTGATAGACTAAGATACGGAGATGTAGAAGGTAAAGCTAAAACTCATAAATTTGAAGATAATGGAATATATAGACCAGTTGTTGTTTTTAACATAGCATCTGCATGTAATTTAAATTGTCAGCATTGCTACTACTCAGCGAGGTATCAACCACTACCAGATGAACTTTCAACGCAAGAAATTTTCGGCGTAATAGATGATCTTTCTGAACTCCGAGTCCCAGTAGTCCTTGTGTCGGGTGGAGAACCTTTAATGAAAAAAGATATATTCACAATACTTGAATACTTTAATTTCAAAGGAATTGAAACCGCTCTCTCAACAAACGGAACACTTATAAAACCCTGGAACGTAGATAAAATAAAAAAATCGGGTGTAGGATANGTAGGAATATCAATAGATGGTCCCGAAAACATTCACGACAATTTCAGNGGCAAAAAAGGAGCTTTCAAAATGGCATCAGAAGCAATAGATATATGCATAGAGAACAATATAAGAACTTCCGTGAGATTAACTTTAACAAGACATAACAAAGACCATCTTTTTGATATTATAGATTGGGCGGAAGAAAAAAAAGTAAATAGATTCTGCATATATCACCTTGTAGCAACCGGTAGAGGCAAAGATATAAAAGACTCTACTCTAACGCCGGAAGAAACAAGAGAAACTATAAAAAAAGTAATAGAAAAAGCAGAAAAATTGAAGATGGAAATACTCACGGTAGATAATCCAGCTGACGGAATTTTCATACTCGCAGAAGTTATAAGGAAGGGAGAAATTGAGAAAGCAAAAAAAGTATTCAGAATGCTACAAAGCCAAAAAGGAGATGGAACGGGAAAAAGAATAGCTGTTATAGCTCACAACGGAAATGTTTATCTTTCACAATTTTGGCTTACAGAAAAAATAGGAAATATAAGAGAAGAAAAATTTTCAAAAATATGGAATAATAACTCTATCCCAATACTAAAATATTTGCGGGAAAAAGTAAGGGAAGAGCTTGAAGGAAAATGTGGTATGTGTCCTTTAAAAGATTTGTGCGGTGGTTTCAGACCGAGAGCATACGCATATACGGAAAAAATAAATTCATCCGACCCNCTATGCTACATAAATCAAGATGATATGAAAACAATAGCAGAATTCATAAAAAGAGAAATAGAAACAGAAAAATTATCAGAAGAAAAACTATTAGAAGAAAGAAAANTATTAGAAGAAAGAATGAATTAGAATGAATTAAAATCTCAAAATTTTTTCGGTTATGTGCGGAATAGTAGGAATATATGGAACATCAGAAGCGTTAAGATATACACTTTTGGGACTNCACGCTCTACAGCACAGGGGACAAGAAGGAGTAGGAATAGCATGGGTAGACGGAGATAAAATCTATACAGAAAAATCTTTGGGATTGGTTTCAGATTTTGCAAGAAAAATAAAGTATCCAAAAGAAAGTCAAATAGCTGTCGGTCACCTCCGATATTCAACATCAGGCAAAGCAGATATTATGAATATCCAACCAGTAGTTATTAATGGATTTGAAATAAAAACTGCAATATGCCACAATGGAAACTTTGTCAATTTCTTCTCCCTGAGAAAATCGCTGGAAGAAAATGGCGCCGTTTTTACAACAGATATGGATACAGAAGTTCTCGCACATCTTATAATGGCAGCAAAAGGAGATTTTCTAAATCGTCTGCTCTTTGCTCTCGGAAAAGTAAAGGGAGCTTACTCGCTCGTTATCATGACTCCTGACTCACTCTATGGTATAAGAGATCCTTTCGGTTTCAGACCNTTATGTTTAGGTAGAATAAAAAATGCCTATGTAATATCATCCGAAACTTGCGCACTCGATGTGATAGGAGCAGAATTCATAAGAGAAATCGAACCCGGCGAGGTGATAAAAATCTCAAAAAATGGCATAGAATCAGAAAAAATAAAAAAACAAACCACTCAACAACAGAAAAGAGAATGCATTTTTGAGCTGATATACTTTGCAAGACCAGATTCTATCATATTCCAAAAACAAGTNTGGGAAGTAAGAAAAGAGCTGGGAAAAATGCTCGCAAAAGAGCATCCCTGCGAAGATGCTGATATAGTGGCACCAGTTCCTGACTCCGGACTTTTCGCAGCAATGGGATACGCAGAAGAATCTAAAATCCCATTTTTCTATGCCCTCACAAGAAGCCATTATATCGGCAGAACTTTTATAGAACCATCATCTTCTGAAAGAAAAGAAGAAGTAAGATTGAAACTCAATCCAATAAAAGGAGTTGTTCAGGGAAAAAAGATTGTTCTTGTAGATGATTCGATAGTAAGAGGTACAACTTCAAGAAAAATAGTAAAAACACTTAAAGATGCCGGAGCAAAAGAGGTTCACATGAGAATATCATCACCACCTATAAAGTTTCCTTGCTACTACGGAATAGACACCCCATCAAAAGGAGAGCTTATAGCCTCATCTCATTCCATAGAAGAAATAAAAAATTTTATAGGTTGCGACTCCCTGGGATACATTAGCGTAGAAGGTATGCTGAAAGCGGTAGAAAATTCATCAAAGAACGACCAAGAAAAATCAATAAGTTATGAAAAATATGGATTTTGTACAGCTTGTTTTACAGGTGATTATCCAATCCCACCAGAAGATTCCGAATTTATAACCCAGATGAGATTATTCAGAGAAGAATAAATAAATAAAAATAAATAAATCAGACTTTGCAAAACAAACAAAAAAACAAAATAAACAAAAAAACAAAAGAAAAACAAAACAAAAAAGCGAAATAAAACTAAACTTCCCAAAGAGCTACATCAGCAGAAAACTTATTCTTCTTACCTACTCTAACTATTTCTATCTTTTCATTTCCGAGTAAATCTTTTATTTTTTTTATCACATCTAATANGACCCAGTCAGGAGTAGATGTNCCAGCCACTATACCTATTTTTTCCTTTGCCAGAATCCAGTTTTCTTTGAGCTCATCTGCCGTTTCAATTTTGTGAGCCTCAACCAAATCTTTACATACTTTATACAATTTTTCAGTGTTAGAACTCATTTTTCCCCCAATAACTATTACCACATCAGAAAGTTCAGCAATTTCTCTTGCTTCTTTTTGAGCATCAACGGTCACCTCACACACAGTGTTGAAAACCCTTATTTCAAAGCCCCTCTCTATAACCCTCTTCACAACTTCTATAAAATCATCAAGCCTTTGAGTAGTCTGAGAAATTACAGCAACCTTCTTCATGTATGGTATTGAATCAACATCTTCTGGTTTTTGGACTATGAAAAAGTTTTTCGTTTTCACATAGGAAACGACCCCAATTACTTCTGGGTGATCTGGGTTCCCGAAAATAANAATCCCATATCCTTGATCCGACAGCTTCTCAACTATTCTCTGCGATCTTATAACGAAAGGACAGGTAGCATCAAAGAATTCTATTTTTCTCTTTTTCAGCTCCTCAACGATCTGTTTCTTCACNCCGTGAGTTCTTATTATAACTTTTGCTCCATCCAAAGATGAAATATCCTCCGGCTCTTTCGTTTCCACCCCTGCCTCATTTAATTTCCGGACAGCTTGTTCATTATGAATTATATAACCCAGAGAATAAACCTTACTACTTTGGGCAAGCTCGAGNGCTTTATCTACTGCCCTTTTTACTCCAAAACAAAATCCAGAGTTCTCACCTATAAAGATTTTTACTGCTCCGCTCAAATCAATTTATTTTAGCAATTATTTTGCTAAAACACAGAAAAACACAATTCTTTCCCGGAAATAAAAACTTTCAAAACATTTCGGAAACTTACAAATACCATTTAAATTTTTATTTGGATTTAATCAATAGCCTAAATTTTTTATAACAACTTATTGAAAATAAACAAGAACGTAAAATTAAGGAATTTTAAAATAAAAACAGATGACAGAAAAAGATATAGCAAAAATAAGGAAATTCTCAAGATTTGCTTTTCCTTTTGATTTCCCACGAAAAGATGACGAGATAGACACAACAGAAAAACAACTACAAATCATAATAAATGTTCTCAAAAGAGGAGGAGATAATTTAAGAAAACTTATNGTTTCTTCTCTGTATGCTCTTGATATAATATCATTCTTTTCAGAAGGAGGAGATTTTCTATCTCTTGATGAAACAAGAACAAAAAGGCTTCTTATAAAAATAACAACATCAAGTAGAAAAACACCACAAAACATTTTCAGAGTTATGAGGTTTATATCAACTATATCTTTCTGGGAT
>AWOA01000089.1 GCA_000494225.1 Candidatus Calescibacterium nevadense OTU 1 | reverse complement strand
GTTATATGCTTTGAAATAGATGAAAGAAACTTTAATCATTTGAAAAAAATAATAGAATTTGGAGTTATAATAAAGTCAGATTTCCTTCAAGTAAAACTAGAAGAAATCTACAAAATATACGAAAAAGAGAAAGAAGCAGTTATAAAAGGTGATGTAGAAAAAGTAAAAGAGATCTTATCGCAAAGAGAAAAGATAAAAATAGTATCAAACATACCATTTTATATCTCGTCTCAAATCATTCACAAAATTATCACTGAAATTTTTGTGATAAAGAGCGTTCATTTAATGACACAGTATGAGTTTGCGGAAAAAATTTCAGCAAATGAAGGTGATGAAAATTACAGCGCAATATCATGCATAACAAGATTTTTCTTTGAACCAAAGATAGAATTCATAGTCCCCAAGTTCTTCTTCCGTCCTATCCCAAAAGTAAATGCAGCTTTCATATCTCTTTACCCAAAAGAAAAAAAAGTAGAGCNATTTTGCCAAGATAATANCAATGCCNGNNAAAAGATCNTAAAATTCATAGACTTCTGCTATCAGAGNTTCAAAAGAAGAAAAAAATTGATGGGAGAAAAAAGAGTTTATCAGTTCTCCCCAGATGAGATTTTTGAAGAGTTCAGAAAAAGAACCAAATTATTATGAATATATAAAGAAAGAATGAATATATAAAGAAAGAAAAAAAGAGATAATAAGAATGAAATAGAAAGAAAAAAAGATAATAAGAATGAAATAGAAAAGGAATAAAATATAGGTAAAAAAAATGCAAGATAAAGAAAAAATAAAAAGATGTGATACAACTAAAAACTATACAATTTTCTTGTTTGAATTCATACTAACATTTGTATTTGTATTTCCAATATTTTTTATTCCTAATATATCCTATACTCACAAAATAGATCATGTAAGGACACTAAAACTTTATGTTGGAGAGGATAAGATAACTTTGACAATAATATTTAGAGTTCCAGCAGGTAAGAAAGCATTTGAATTGCGAAAAAAAGCTGATTTGAACAAAGATGATTTTATAGACGATGAAGAAATAAAAATAATAAAAGATATAGTATCTTTTGAAGCTACAAAAGGAATAAGCATAAGATTTCAGGAAAAGCCAGTAAATATCAAAGTTATGTCGGTAGACTTAGAAACAGCAAGAGAATCTTACTCTTCTATGGAAATTACAGCTTTTGTCCAAGCCGCAGTATGGTTAGCCCCAGCTCCACCTCCACCCTACTTCAAAATAGGAATAGTAGAAAGAGAATATCATCATACACATATAATAGTTGAAACTCCGTTCAAAATAAAAAAAGTGAAAGGTAAAATTGAAATTGATGATGAGGGAAGATATTTAGGAGAAATAGAAAGGTTTTCTCCACTTATCCTAATATTTGAAAGATAAAAAAGAAGTTATTTTTTCAAAAAATCAACCCAAATTNTTCCTTCTCCTTTCTTATCTCCAATTCCAATAGAAGCTCCAAGAAGGAAAGATAAAGAAATATTATGAGTTCCTGCGAAAGATATAAAAGGGAAAGGAATACCAACAACAGGAAAGAGACCTGAAATCATAAATAAATTCAGTAAAACATGGTAAGATATAGTTGATCCTAAAATTACAGAAAAGACTTCAACGAAATACGAGTCAGAAAACAAAGCCCTAATGAAAATAGCTGATAGAAAAGTTAATATGATCAGAAGGCTAACCAAAACACCNACAAAACCAAAATCTTCCGCAATTGATACAAAAGCAAGGTCAGAATGAAGATTTGGGAGCCACTTTCCTTTACTATGTTCCCCCCTCCCAAGCCCCATTCCCATCAACCCACCACTTCCTATTGCTATTTTAGACTGAACCGTTTGATACCCAGACGAAAAATATTCACTTTCTGGATTCAAAAAAGCAACAATTCTCTTTTTATGATAATCCTTAAATCCATAATTCCAAACAAGCGGAAAAGATAAGATAAGAATAAAAATTATCAAAACGAATAAGCTCAAGGGAAATCGTGAAACCAAAACGGAAACCAAAAATATTATTACAAACACAGACGCAGAACCGACATCTGGCTGAATAGCGGTAAAAATCGCGGGTACAAAATTAATAAAACCAGAATATAAAACTGCCACCTTTTTTCTCACAAGAGAAATTATATATGCCGTAAGAATAACGGAAGGTATTTTTGCTAACTCAGTGGGCTGAAAGGTAATTTCTCCAATTGAAATCCATCTTCTTGCTCCAAAAGCTTCAAGCCCCTTGAACTTAGCATGCAAAATCAAAGGAACAGAAAGTATAAAAAGCAAAACACCAGCATAAAAAAGAAGCCTTTTTGACCTTGACGCAATCGCAAAACCAAATAAAAAAGAAAACAATGNCAAAACAGTTGCAAAAATAAATCTGCGAAACATCTCTTCATTTTCCAACTTAACAGAAATACCATACATATTGATAACACCAATAGATAAAACGAGTAGAAAAAGCAAAGTTATCCCGATTTTTAGTATTCTCTCCACATCCATAGGTAAAGTAAAAAGTTAATTGAAAATAATAAAAAAGTAGAAAGTTAATTGAAAATAATAGAGAAAATAAAATAAAAGAATAGAGAAAACAAAAGAAAATAGCAAGCAAATAAAAGAAAATAGCAAGCAAATAAACAAAAGAATAAAACTTTACAGGAAAACTTGAATTCACCAACAAATAATCTCAAAAAAATAAAAATTGAAAAAATTCAAAATGTATATAACCCTTTAATTTTCAAAAATATGGCGGAAACAAAAAAAGTAGAAAGAACATGTGTTATAATAAAACCAGATGCATTTGAGAGGAACTTGACAACAAGGATTCTTTCTATAATAGAAGAAAACGGATTGAAACTTATCGCTATAAAAAGTCTCAACATAAAAAAAGAGGATGCACAAAGATTCTACTATGTCCACAAAGATAGACCTTTCTTTGATTCTCTAACGACATATATGTCATCTGGGAAAATAGTAGTTGCTGTATTTGAAGGTGAAAANGCAATAGAAAAAGTAAGAAAAATAATGGGAGCAACAGATCCAAAAAAAGCAGAAGAAGGAACAATAAGAAAAAAATTCGGAATAGATATAGAGAAAAATTCAATTCATGGATCTGACTCCCCTGAATCTGCTAAATTTGAAATAGGTTTCTTCTTTTCTGAATACGAACTATAAAGGAATAAAATATTAATGGCAAGCAATAAATAATTGGATTAATCTTTCATAATTTCATATTTTATTTTT
>AWOA01000088.1 GCA_000494225.1 Candidatus Calescibacterium nevadense OTU 1 | reverse complement strand
TGGGAGATATGCAGATGGGACAGAAAAGTATGCCATCAGTAAGGGATTGGTAGTATTTGGAGTGTTGGGTGAAGTTTTAGTTTTGTTAAATCCAAGATCAAGTTTAAAACCATTCCGTAAATAAATGCGGTATTTTATAATAAAATAAATTTTCATTAGTGTGATTTGTGAAATTGCATTTTACCCTATATCAATTCAAGTTTCTCTATTTTTCAAGGATGGCAAGAACTGTAATCTCGATCTTCTTTTGTTGTATAAATTTTAGATGAAATATTTTGAGCAATCACCAAAGATAAAAAATAAATGATATTTTTCTTTTTAGTTTGGCGTTTCATATGAATTTTCAAGAAGGGACCAATTCTCTTTTCTTTGTTGTTTTTGGTTTATTTTCTTTTATCTGGGGGGCATCGTTTGGGTCTTTTGGAAATACTCTGATTTACAGGATACCAAGGGGAATTTCTATTTTAGCTCCTTCTTCTTTTTGTCCGAAATGCAAAAATCCTCTTTTGTGGTATGAGAAGATTCCTATTTTAAGTTTTATTATCCTCAAAGGTAAGTGTTCAAAGTGTAAGTCAAGCATACCTTATAGTTATTTTTTTGGNGAATTTATCTCAGCAATTGTGGGAGTTTTTGCTTTTTATATTTCTACCTCGTCACTTTTTTTATTTTTCCCTAACTTTTTTTTTCTTTGGTCTTTTTTGTTCTCTGCTATATCAGATATAATTTATCTTGCTGTCCCGACAGTTCTTATTCTTGTGTCTTTTATCTCTGCTGTTTCTGCAAGGATTGTTGATATTTCGGATATAAAATTTTCGCTTTTAGATTCTTTTTTAGGAGTTGCTCTCGGAGCCGGAACTTTTTTTATTGTAAGAGTAATTTATAATCTTTTGAGAAAAAAAGAAGGGCTTGGAGAAGGAGATGTTCTATTTATGATCCCGGTTGGAGTATATTTTGGATTTTGGGGGACATTGCTGTGTATTATTATTTCTTCATTTTTTGGTGGATTATTTGGCCTGATTTTGAGCGTAATCAAAAGAAAAAAAGANCCGATACCTTTNATACCATTCATATTCATCGGAGTTTTGCTTAACCTTTTATTGAAGTTGAAGTATCCTGATATCTTTGAAAGATTTTTTCAATTTCATTTTTGATGTCATAGGACTTTTTAGTTGATATGTCTTCTTTTACCAAGATAACTATATCTAAATTTGGAATTTTTTCCGCTCTTATTAGCTCTCTCATAGCTTCTCTTATGATTCTTTTTATTCTGTTTCTTTTTACGGCTTTTTTGACTGATTTTTTAGGCACAATAACTGTAAATCTTGGATAACCTATATTTGTGGAATCATTTTCTATTGCCTTTATTGAAAAAAAAGATTTGCCTTTTAGATTTATTCCACTTTTGAAAACTCTCTCTATATCTTTTCTCATCCTCAAACGGAATCTTCTAAATCTCATCAGGGAATATATATTTTTTTTGTTTCTATATATATTCTCTCTCTATATAAATTATTTTGTCTCATTTTGTTTTTTTGAGGCTACTTGGGTCAGCGTTCTTTCAAGCTTTTCTGAATTAACCTCGCCGAAAAGGATTTTTTTTATTTTCAAATCTGGTCCAACTATTATTGTTGTTGGAATTGAGTTTATTCCCAGATTTTTTGAGAATTTGCCGTTATCTAAAACAACTTGATAATTTATTCCCATTTCCTCTATGAATTTCTTTATATTTTTTTCGTCATCTAATGATACTCCTACTACTACTGCAATGGTTGATCTTTCGGAAAATTTTTTGAGTTCCGGTATCTCTTTGCGACAAGGCTCACACCAAGAGGCAAAAAAATTAATTATAGTGTATTTACCCATATCTATGTACAAGTTTGGAGGAGGTTCAAAATCAAAAATATTCTTTCCTACTATTTCTTTTTCCGGAAGGAACATTATAGTTATACCTATTCCTATAAATAGTATTACAAGAAGTGATTTTAATAGCTTGCTTTTGGTACTCTGTTTGCCTGCGATTTTTTCTCTTTCTTTGCTTATCTCACTTAGAATTTTTAGAAATTTTTCCTGTTTTGATTCAATNTCNTTTATCTTGCTTTTTGCTTCTTCATAAATTGTAGAAATTCCTTCATCATATTTTCCATTTTTTTTATCTCCTTTTTCCCCCATAAAATTTATGTTATTATTTATTCATTAAACTTTCAAAAATATGGAAACAAATGAGAGGAGGGTAAAGGATGAATATAAAGAGGTCATTATGAGGCATGCTTTGTCGCTTGCAAAGCTTAATGCTGGAAAAACCGCACCTAATCCTTGGGTTGGAGCAGTTATCGTGAAAGGTGGTAAAATAATAGGTAAAGGATTTCATAAAGGAGCCGGCTTCCCTCATGCTGAAATTGAAGCTATAAATGATGCCATAAAAAAGGGAATTTCTCCATACGGAGCCGAACTCTTCGTTTCTTTGCAACCGTGTAATACTTATGGCAGAACTCCTCCTTGCACTTTACAAATAAAAAAATACGGAATAAGCAAAGTTTNTTTCTCCCTCCACGACCCAAATTTGGACCAGANTAATTATTTTGTGGATAATTTAGCTATTGAAGGTGGGATACTTGAAGAAGAAGCACAGAAAATTTTATTGCCATATATAGTTTACGTGAAGGAGAAAAGACCTTATATTATTGTTAAACTTGCTCTAACTCTCGATGGAAAGATTGCCGATATTGAAGGAAATTCAAAATATCTGACATCACAAAGAACTTTACAGCTCGTCCATATCATCAGAGCTCACTCTAATTTTATACTTGTTGGGAAAAATACTGTTGAAAAAGATAATCCATATCTTGATACNAGAAATCTGCCGTATAATTATTTTAGGAAGTTGAAAAAAGTAAAAATGCAAATAGGAGGGGAATATCCAAACCCGGTTAAGGTCGTTCTTGGTTANCCATCTCGTCTTGATTCTCTAAATATTTTGAGAGGAAATAACTGCGTTTTCTTTGTTCAGGAAGAGTATGGAAGATTTGTAATTTCGGAAATCTTTAAATCTGGAATCGTTAAAAACAGGGAAAATATTTCTTTTCTGTTTCAGAAAGATAAAAGCGTAGAGGAGATTTTGAATTTTGTATTTCAGAGTGGTGGAATGGTTCTTTTAATTGAAGGTGGAGCTCAGGTTGTTTGGAATTTTTTGAAACATGGTTTTGTTGATGAGTTATGGTTATTTTTTGCTCCAAAAATTTTCGGTGGTGGAAAAGGTTTTGATTTTCCTGACGCTTTAAAATTAGGAAATCACATAAACCCAAAAATTATTCAAATAAAAAAAATATCAGATGATTTTCTTGTAAGATGTTCTTTGCGGAAAGATGGGAAATTTTGGGATTTTCTTTAATTTTAATTTTTTGGTGAGTACTTGTGTTTTTTTACTTATTTTATTTTTTTTATTTTTATTTTTTTATTTTTTTATTTTATTTTTATTTTTTTATTTTTCTCTTACTCTCTTTTCGTTTTGTTTTTATATTGGGGCTTCTTTTTCTTTGTCTCTGTGAGTTAGTATAGCTTTTACTTTTATTTCATTTTCTATAAACTCTTTGATTTTTTCTGCAAAGGCAACTGACCTATGTCTCCCGCCAGTGCAACCTACCGATATTGTTGCGATGAATTTCCCTTCTTTTTTGAACCTATCAGCCAAAAATCTAATCATATCTTTTATCATTTCAAGATATTTCCTCGCATTTTCGTCTTCAAATATGAATTTTTGAACTTCCGGATGTGTTCCATCAAATTTTTTTAGCTGGGGATCAAAATTTGGATTTTTAATAAATCTTACATCAAACACGAGGTCTGATTCCTGCGGTATTCCGTATCTGAAACCAAAGGAATATATTTGGAACGTAAGTTCTGTACCTTTTTCGTCTCCGAAGAGTTCTCTTATTTTTTCTCTGAGCTGATGTATATTCATTTGTGTTGTATCTATTTTTATATCTGAGACATCGTAGATTGATTTCATAATTTCCTTTTCTTTTTTAATTGCATTTTCTATTGATTTTATATCATCTCCGAGCGGATGTTTTCTTCTCGTTTCTTTGTATCTTCTTATTATAGCCTCGTCCGATGCTTCAATAAACGTGAGAAAAACTTTCCCATCTTTTATTTCTTCTTTCAGTTTAGTTATAATTTCGAGAAATTTTTTAATTGTTTCTTCTTCTTTAAAGAAAAGCGATAGAGCTACATCTTTTATATTTGCTTTCTTCGTAAGCGAGATAAAATCGTATATCATATCTATTGGAATATTATCTACGGTGTAGAAACCTATATCTTCAAGTGTTTTAAGTGCCGTTGTCTTCCCTGAACCTGATATTCCAGTTATGAAAACTATTCTCATTTTCCTTCTTCTTTTTGTTTTTCCAATTTTTTTATTTTTCTCTCTTCTAATTTCTTTTCATTTTTTCATAATTACATAAATTGCAAGTGATATGATTGAAATCCAAAAAATTGTGTATGCGGAAATAACATATACTGCATATTCCATAATAGTATAATCTTATTTTGTTGATTCTAAAAAGTAAAATTTCACTATTTTTGGAAAGTTTATCATTTTATTCTCTTGACTTGATTCCGAATTATAATTTTTGTTATATTTGAATTACAATTTTTGCTATACTTTTATTTTTATGATTGACGATAAAGTTATATCAGAGCTTATAATAACTAATTTCTTCAGGGGACTTACTACGGAGCAAATCAACTATGTTTTGACTTATATGTACAAATTTGAGTTCAGAAAAGGAATGGTAATACTGAGAGAGGGCGAGGTAGGAGATTCGCTTTATTTTGTCCTAAAAGGTATCGTTGGAGTATATAAGAGAAAGAAAGGTATGGTAAGGTCAGGTATAGCAACAGATGATTTGGGGCAAAAAATTGGAGAAGTTAGTAGGGGAGAAACTTTTGGGGAGCTTGCTATATTTGATAATTTCACTCGCTCTGCATCTTGCGTTGCTGAAACAGATTGCACAGTATTCAAATTAACAAGAAGAAATTTTGACAAACTTGAAAATGAAAATAAAGAAATATCATATGTTCTACTTAAAAATATTTTGAGAATAATTGGTGTAAGGTTGAGGAGGACAGATGAAAAGTTGATAGAGTTGTTGTAAAATCTAAAAAATTTTTGTTTTATTTTTATAAAGTAAATTTATTTTTTTTATAAGGAGTAAAAGAAAGTTTTAAGCAAAAATAGCGAAAATGTTTTTTCTCCGATGAAAACAGGCGTTATCCGATGAAAATAGGGGTTATATGTAATGTTAACGCTCAAAGAGTTTCTCGAGGAATAAGTGAAAGAATAAAATCTATACTAAAAAATAGAGCNGTTGTAGTTGCAGAAACCAAAAGTATTCAGGAGTTAGTTGATGTAATAGATAAAAACTTCAAAACGGTTGATCTGTGGTGTTTTGTTGGCGGTGATGGAACAATAGGTAGAGGTATAAATTATCTTTGGTATAAATCTGGCATGAAAGATGAGATTGAAATTCCTATACTGCACGGTAAAGCTGGCTCTTTGAATGCTATTCCAGATAAGATTCCTTTGAAGGGAGATCTAGATGATATAATGATAAGGTTCAGAGATCTACTTGATTCTATGAAAGATGGTTCGTCTATACCTCGCGATAATATAAGAAAATTTAGTACTATAAAGCTACACATAAAGGGTTTTGAAAGACCGATTTTATGTTTTACTTTCTTTATGGGAGTTCCATTTCTTATTTCTAAAAAAATAATAGAGAACAGATTAAAGTCCAAAGCAAAAATTTTGCAAACCATATATACTATAATTGCAAGATTTGTAATCGGGGAAGAAGGAAAAGATAAGTTTTTAAAAAAAATAAAAGCAGAAATTTTTGTAGATGGACAAAAATATCCTTATTTGCAACACTATGTTGTTTTAGGCTCAGTTTTCAGGGAGCCGGCGCTTTTTTTCAGTCCATTCGCAGAAGTTGATAAATATAAACATGGTTTTTTCTTTTTTGTATATTCGGGAGATGTTTGGACAGCTCTCAAAAACTTCAGAACTTACGCTACCGGAAAAAAAAGACCCCCTCACTCTTTTAGTGATATTGCGTCAGAGGTCNCAATAAAAGCCTACAATGCAGGTATAAACCATGATGGAGAACTTCTGGAATCAAATACAAATATTCTTGAAATAAGGGCGGAAACAGGTCCAATTGTAAATCTTATAAAAGTATAGATTAAAAGTTAGATTCCCTGGTTAAGTTTTAGATTTTACTATGTTGAGTTTAGCTGTATCAAAGGGTAAGGCATTTGATGAAGAATTAGGTCTACTTCAAAAAGCTGGATATAAAATCAATTTTAGGGAAAGAGAATTATCTATTTATACAGATAATCTTGTTCTTTGGTTTTTGAAACCGAAAGANGTTCCNGTGTGGGTTGAGGGTGGAGTAGTTGACCTTGGGATGGTTGGNCTTGATATCTTGCGTGAGAGAAAATATGACGTTCTTGAACTCATTGATTTGAAAATAGGTAGGTGCAGGTTTTCATTCGCTCGTCCAAAAAATAAGCCTGTTCCAACATCNAAGGTTNTCATAGCTACAAAATTTCCAAACCTTTCAAGGAAATATGCCGAAAAATATTTTCCNGAATTTGAGATCGTGGAACTTCACGGCTCCGTTGAGATAGCTCCAAAAGTTGGTCTATCTCATATAATAGCAGATCTTGTCTCAACAGGTAGAACCCTTCTTGAAAACGACCTTGANGAAATGATAGTTCTTGAAGAATTTTCAACTTACCTTATATCTAACCGAGCTTCTTTTGTTATGAAATATGAAGAAATTGAAAAATTAGTTTTGAAACTTCTGGAGGCTTTGGGAGAAAAAGATAATCCCATTTTCCATATTATAGATACAAGCATAGATCATNCTTGAGTCCTTCTTCCACCTGGGGAATTATATTNTAGCATTTTTCCTTGGAAAAGTCTATTTGAGATAATCTAATTGTAGGTTCAAATAAGATAGAAATTCTTCCTATTTTTGGGCAAACTTGGAAAGGATTTTCTTTATTTTTTTTAAGCTCTTCGTTATCAAATCTCACAGGCTCNTGAGTTTCTATCCTTCCAGTTTTTGAAAAACACATTCTTGATTCAGATAAATCCTCTGAGAAATTTATAAAAAAGTCTCCCGTGAGTGATGTTTTCAGTATAGTATCGTTTACTTGTTTCTCTTGTTCATAATTGAAATTTTTTACAGATATATTTTGCATTATTGATTTTGTTTTTTGGCTATCTTTTGTTTTTTGTGGGAAATTAATGTATATAGAGAGATATTGAGTATTAAGTTTTATCTCTTTGTCGCTTATTTTTTCTCTTTCATAGCGAAATTCAGCTGATATTTTGAACGATAAAATGTCAAATTTTTCTTTTACTTGTCGGCAATCTCCAAAACTTGGATTATATCTGCAAAAATTTATTGCATCAATCTCTAAATCTAATTTACCTATGTTCAAAGATTTTTGTTTTTGGGTTTCGTCATAGTATCTTTTGAAATCTAAATTCAGATTTATTATTTCTTCACCCCTTAATCCTTTTACATTGCAATTTCCTCCTGATTTAAAGGAATTGNATTCTTCTCTTGTTTCTAAACAATTTGAAAGTGAATATCTCTCAATATCTGGGAAAACCGGTATTATATTATTTAAATCAGGGAAAATTTTTCTTATCATAACTTTGCTTTCTTCAAAAATTACTGAGTGAATTGCTTGTGTTTTTTCAGTTATATTGGAATCTATATTCTGGATGAATTTATATAGTGTGAACAAAAAAGCAAATGAGGTATAAACCTCGGAAATGTTATTTCTTCCATTCCCCGGATTGCAATCTACTGAAAAATTTAATATTATTATTAAAAGGAATAGAGCTGTAATATATCTGGGTATATATTTTTTCTTTTTTATCACTCTTAAAAATAGTAATATTTGGATTGAGAATTTTGTTTGTGTTTGTTTTTAGGTAAAGATTTCTTTACGCTTTCTGTGTTATTTTTTGAGTTTTATTTTCTTTCATTTTTTTCTGTAATGTGTAAATATCATAAGCCAAAGATGATACAACAAATATAGATGAATATGTACCTACAACGAGACCAATCAGAAATATTATTCCTATGTCGCGCAGAGTTGTTGTCCCAAATATTGTTATTGTAAGTGTAGGGAAAAGAATCGTCAATGCTGTGATTATAGTCCTTGTTAATGTTTCACTTATTGCTCTATTGAAAATGTCCTCTGTCCATGCAATCCTTGCAATTCTTAACTTTTCTCTTATTCTATCAGCAATTATTATTGAGTCGTTAATTGAATATCCTATGAGGGTCAAAATTGCTGCAAGAGTTGGTAAAGATAGTTCTACGCCTAAAATAGAAGCTATTCCCAANGTTATGAGTGAGTCATGAAACAAAGATATTGCTGCACCAACTGCGAACCTCCATTCAAANCTCAGAACTATGTATATTGAAATACCGATAATGCTGAATATTACAGCGTATATCCCTTTTTTTCTGAGTTCTGCACCTATGAGTGAGCCTACTGACTCTACCTTTTCTNTTTTAAATTTTCCTATTTTTTCAAGTTTTTCTATTATAGCTGTTCCCGCATCTTTNCCTTCTGCTTTTGCTTTTTCTACAAAATCAAGAGGCAGTTTTATTAAAAACTCATTTATCCCTATACTCTGAATATTCCCTTCTCCTCCAAATANTTCTCTTATTTTCCCTACATCTATTGTACCTTCGCCCTCGTATTTTATATTTGCGGATACTCCGCCTTTGAAGTCGGTTGAGAGAGGAACTCTTCCAGAAAGTATAACAAATAAAGAGAAAGCAAAGAGTGCAGATGAGATAGCATAAGCTATCTTTCTAAATTTCAAAAAATTTATTATTTTACCGTATGGGAAGATAGAAAAAAACTTTATCGTTATAGGTTTTGGAGTAGGTTTTGGGGGAGGTTGAATTTTCGGGGTAAAAGTTTGCGTTTTTGCCNGTTGAGGCTGAGTGGGAGTGGTATGTGCTTTCGTCTCTTGTTTTTTTACATCCGTTTGCGTAATTTCCTTAACATCTAATTTTTTTTCTTCTATCTTTTTTTCTGCTTCCTTTTCCTCTTGAGGTTTTTCTGCTTTTGTTTCTTTGAAAATCTTTTTTTTGAATTTATCTTTCTCTGCCATTTTCTTTTTCCCCTCCTTTTTTATTTTTTATATGCTAAAAATCCTTTTTTGGAGCAGCAAATCCATAATTACTTTTGAGCAGAAAATTGCTCCATACATTGCTCCCAAGATTCCTATTGAAAGAGTTAGAGCAAATCCTCTCACCGGACCTGTTCCGAACTGAAAGATGAATAAAGCTGCAATGAGTGTTGTTAAGTTGGCATCTATTATCGTTGCCATACCAAGTTTATGCCCCGACTCTACCGCTGGCTTTATAACCTGTTTTCTCAAAANCTCTTCTCTTATTCTCTCAAAAATTATAATGTTGTTATCAACAGCCATGCCAACTGTTAGTGCNAGTCCTGCAATTCCGGGTAAAGTCAGAGTAGCCCCAAACAAAGATAATATGGCAAGTGTGAAAAGAATAGTAATTACAACTCCTATCATAGCTACAAATCCTGAAACTTTGTAATATGAAAACATAAACAGAGCAACAAGNACAGCTCCTGTGACCGAGGCTATTATACCTTTTTTTATTGAGTCCTCACCTAAGGATGGNCCGACGGTTCTTTCTTCTTCAAATTCAACAGGAGCTGGNAGAGCCCCTGCCCTCAGAACTGCTGCTAATTCTTTTGCTTCCTCTATCGTAAATCTCCCTTCTATCGTTGCAACTCCTCCTGATATTTTCTCTCTTATCACTGGAGCAGAGAAAACTTTTTCATCAAGAATTATCGCGAGCCTTTTTCCTACATTTTCTCCCGTTATCTTTTCAAATCTTTTAGCACCTTCTGAATTGAATGATATAAGAACATATGGTTCGTTGGTGATTGTGTTCATTCTTACGACAGCATTTCTTAAAAACTCTCCCGTTATTTCTGATATGGATTCAAGAAGATATGTCCTCCATATATCNCCTCTTTCTCCTTTCCCTACNAAAATTATTCTACCTTGTGGTGGATCAAGGTTCATTATGAAGTTTTTGAGTTTATCGTAATCTTTTTCATAGACCCAAAGATAAGANACTGTTTTCCCCCCTGCTCCTACTTCCGTCCCTTTGTATATTCCCTCCTCTGGTGTTATCGTAGCAAAAAAATCATTTTCATCATCTACTATTTTGAATTCCAGTAGAGCCGTTCTTCCTATTATTCTTTTTGCTTGTGATGGATCTTGAATTCCTGGGAGCTGAACAACAATATTTGATTTACCGTATCTGAATATTTGTGGTTCCGCTATGCCGAATTCGTCTACTCTTGCTCTTATTGTAGATAGAGCTTGACTTAATGCAAACTCCTCAATCTCTTTTATTTCNTCTTCTTTTAGGGTAAAANTGTGATACTCTTTATNTCCGAAAAGACTCGAACCCTCATAATTGAAAGATGGAAAATCCTTTTTTATTTTTTCTATAAAATCTGTGGGTGCGGAAATGTATATTTTTGTGTCTTCAAAGCGGATAGGAGATTCGGTAGTTTGCTCCCCGTATGTTTTTTCATATTCGTTTAATATCTCTGATGCTATTCTTTCTGTGAATTTTTTCACTGCTATGTCTTGTCTGACATTGAGTAGGAAGTATGAACCACCTTTGAGGTCAAGCCCGAGCTTTATTCCTTTCCACCATATAATTACCCCAAAAACTATTGCTGATACTACGACAATTGCGAGTCTTATCCTCATATATAAACCGAATAGTATTCAGCCAAATTTCTTTTTCAGAAAAATCAATAAATTTAAAAATTTCGTCTCCTGTGTATTTTCCCTCTAAATTGAGCTTCTTATATATGTTTTATAAAGATTTGCGTAGTTTCAGAACTCATAATTACCCATTTTATAGTTTTTTGGTTAATTTTTTTGTAGTTTTTTAGCTAATTTTGGAACCGATCTTTTGGTAAGGTATTAAAATTTAGGTGATTGCTCAAAATATTCCGCCTATGTTATAATTTATTCGGGAGGTGGGAACTATGAACTCAGTAGAGGTCGTAGAAATAGCATCCTCTGAGGAAGAGGCAGAAGAATTCTTAAGAGCTAAAGGTGTGCTTAAAACCTTCACTTGTTGTCCCTTTTGTGGAAACAAAAGTATAGGTAAATCAGGAGGAACTTTTTTAGGTACCATAGATGTAAGAAAGAGTGTAGCGTTAGAAAAGATAGCATACTTGAAAACATGAAAATTTCTTTCTCAAAGTTTATTTTGGCTTAAAACTATTTATCCTCAAAGTGCCAGTGAATAAAGCTTATAATGAACTTGGTATAGCATACAATACTGCTTACAAGATATAAAGTTCGATAAGNCTTGCNGTATATCACTTTGTATCAAAGGAGGATACGAAGTTTCAAGGAGAAGTAGAAGAGGATATTTTGGAGGGAAGAAGAGAGGGAAGAGGGGAAGGGGAGCAGAAAGTAAGAGTAAGATACCAGTGTTTGGAATTCTTGAAAGGCAAGGAAAAGTAAAAGTAGAAGTAGTTAAGGATGTAACTTGTGAGCTACTAATGGGAGACGATAAAGAAGGTAAAGAGGTGGAGTTTAATTTACACAGACAAATTTAGGAGCTATGACGGACTTGTGATGTATGGTTTTAGAGATGAAAGACAAGACAAGAGTATAAGGTTTGCGAATGGGAAGGTATATATAAATAGAATGATTTTGGAGTTATGCAAAAGAGAGATTTATTAAGTTTGAGGGGTAAGCAGAAAAAATTTTGTGTATTACTTGAAAGAACTTGAATTCAGATATGAATAGAGAGAACTTAGATGAAATGGTGTATTTATGTTTAGGTGGAATAAAATGAGGAATCACCTTCTTTTATTTCTCAATAAATATTTTTACGTCTCCTTCTTTTTTTATTATGTTTATAACTACATCGTCTCCATGCTTTTTAAGATGAAGGTCTACTTTACCATTTTTCAGTGTAAGATCTTTTATCCATAATTCTTCAAGAAATTGCGGAAGCTTAGGGTATTTAAAAATTATCTCATTTTTCTCAATTGAAAGTCCAAGACATCCCTGAAGAATCAAAAAGACAGCTCCAGCAGACCAAGCTTGTGGATGACAAGCAACTGGATAGTGAGTAGGACCCTCGTTAGGTCTCCTTTCAAAACCACAAAAAAGTTCTGGAATTCTATGAAGTTTAAAAAAAGTACTGGCTTCAAAAAGAGCTTTGAGTATTTTTACAGCTTCATCTTTAAATCCATACAAAGAAAGACCAAAGGCAATAAGTGCATTATCATGAGGCCATATAGAACCATTATGATAAGATAAAGGATTATATTGAATCTCTAAAGAGGATAAAGTTCTTATTCCCCATCCAGAAAAAAAGTGTTTTTCAAAAAATAAAGAAGCAAGTATACGAGCTTTAGAAGGAGTTATAGCCTTGCTAAAAAGTAAATGTCCAGCGTTACTTGTTCTTACTTTACATTGTCTTTTATCTCCATCTAAAGCCAAAACAAAACAATTTATTTCATCGCACCAAAACTTTTCTTCAATAAGTTCTTTTATTCTTTCTGCAGATTTTTCCCATTTTAGAGCTAATTCTTTTTCTCCAAGAATTCTTGCTAATTTAGAAGCTTCTCTTTTCGCTTTATACACATATCCTTGAACCTCAACTAATGCTATAGGTGGTTTAACCAATGTACCATCTTCGTAAAAAATGCTGTCTGCTGAGTCTTTCCATCCCTTATTAAACAAACCTTTTTTAGAAGGAAAATATTCTACTAATCCATCTCCGTCTACATCTCCATAGTTATCAATCCAAGAAACTGCCAAAACTATGTTTTTCCATATGCTTTTAATAAAATCTATATCACCTGTTCTTTCAAAATATTTGCTGGCTAAAATCACAAAAAGAGGAGTAGCGTCAATACTGCCGTAATATTTAGCGTAAGGAATTTCTCCGGTTCTTGCTAATTCTCCTTTTCTTATTTCGTGAACGATCTTACCTGGTTCTGCATCTTGTTCCGGATTGAATTCCTTAGATTGATGATGGGCTAAAAAGGCTAAAGTTCCTTTAGCAATAATAGGACTTATCCATAAACACTCCAAAGCTGTAATAATACCATCTCTACCAAAAATAGTGTTAAACCATGGAATGCCAGCATAAGGATAAACTCCGTATTCTGTTGAAGTGGTAAGCATTACTATATCTGCCCAAGACCTTTTAAGCCATTGATTAAATTGTTCGTTAGATGTATGAATCTTACAACTCTTGTTTTCCCAATCTTTTACGCGCTTTTTTATATAGTAAAAAGCTTTTTTGTAAGAACATTTCTTTAATTTTTGTTTTTCTATTAAACATTCTATAGTCAAATAAAGAGTGTAACTTTCTTTTGGATTCAATTTAATTTTGTAAGTAGCTTTAGTAGAAAGAATACTAACAGGAAACGGAGAAAAAGATATAATTGTTTCCCTTATAATATTATCAAGTCCTTTATAAGGAAACTTTATTTTATCTTTTTTTACCTCTAATGGATAAAATTTCCCTTTTCTTTCTCTTTTATGTCCTCTAACTTCAAATATATCTGCAAAATCATTATCAAAATAAAAATTCAACTCTAATTCTACAGGATTAAGAAAAAAATTTTTGAGATCAATTTTTTCGTAACAACAATTTTCGTATAAAAATTTAGTTCTTAAAATGTGAATATTACCTTCAGGGATTATAATTTTTTCATTTTTTATTATATCTGGATTTGTTAAATCTACCGTTAAAAAAGAATTATCTTCTTTAACTGATGAACTTAAAAGAATAGGATCTTTATCAAATAGGTAAAATTTCCAATAGGAAAGGAATCGAGTACCTTCGTAATAAATTCCTTCTTCAGTATTTTCGTAAGTATCAATATTTCCATAAAGATCGAAAATTGCAAAACATTCTTCGTGTTTTAGAGTATAGCTTTCTTTAAAAAAATTTGTTTTCACTTTAGACTTTTATACCACTTTAAGTAAAATTTCTTTTTTAGTAATTCTTTCGTAAATATGAAGATATTCTTCTGCCATCCTTCTTGCAGTAAATTTTTCTTCAAATTCTTTTCTACAATCGTATCTATTAAGATCTGCTATCTTATCAAGAGCACGAACTGCAGAATCTATATTATCTACAATAAAACCCGTTTTACCATCCTTTATAATTTCTGGAACAGATCCACAATTCCAAGCAACTACCGGAGTCCCACAAGCAAGAGATTCTATCATGACTAATCCAAAAGGTTCTGGCCAATCTATCGGAAATAATAATGCATAAGCTTTGCCTAAGAATTCATTTTTTTCTTTTTCTCCTATTTCTCCAATAAATTCTACCCAAGGGCTTTTAAGCATCGGTTTTATTACTTCTTTAAAATAAACCTCATCAGCTTTATCAACTTTGGCAGCAATTTTCAATTCCATACCAAATTTTTCTGCAATTTCGATGGCCCTATCTGGTCTCTTTTCTGGGGAAATTCTCCCAAGAAAAGCTAAATATTTACCTTTTTCAGGATAAAATTTATATAAGTCCTTAGGAAGTCCATGATAAACTGTTGCTTCCCAGTTTAACCAAGGAAGACCTTTTCTTTGCGAATAAGAAATAGAAACAAAAGGAAAGTCCTTAAATTTTCTAAAAAAAGGGACAAATTCTGGTAGATCAAGCCTCCCATGTAAAGTAGTAATAAAAGGAATATTATATCGAGTTGCTAAAGGCAAATGTAAATATTCAATATGAAAATGAATTATATCAAAAAATTTGGCTCTCTTAAAAACCTCTTCTAACATATAAAGATGCCAAATTAAAGGATCTCTACAATTCTTATCAAGCCTTAAAGCATGCGGACATATAGGAATTAATTGAGCTTTAGTTTGGGAATCTCCACTGGCAAAAAGTATTACCTCATATCCCATGTTTATAAGTTCCTCTGTTAAATAGAAAACCACTCTTTCAGTTCCTCCATATAGTTTAGGAGGAACACTTTCATAAAGAGGAGCAACTTGCGCTATACGCATATGCCCCTCCTTTTTAGTTAATTTATTGAGGGAAAGATTTGATTAATCAAACTTTGACATTTCAAAAAATAATAATAAATAATCCAAAAACAAAATGGATTTTAACAAAAAAATTTGAAAGTTATTTACAAAGGTTTTTTCCTGCTTTTTCATGTTCATCAAAATAAAAGCTCGGCAGTCGTGACTCAATTATTATCTAAAGAAAAAAAATGCCTTAAGGAAAGTTGAGAAGGTCAAAAACCTTTTTAGGGACTCTATAAAAATGCATAGGCTCATCGTTACTAATGTGTGGAACTCTAAGCTTATAAACAGAAGCTAAAAGAACTTATTTATTCCATCTTACGAATTATAGAGAAGTATAGGGAAAAGAGCATCATAGCATATCGTTAATTGAAAGGCTCATCCGAGTAGAAGAGGAGCTTAAGGCTCTAAGGAGCGAAACTAATACTCGATTTGATTCCTTGATGAGGGAGATGGATACTCGGTTTCAAGCATTAGACAGAAGGCTCAATTTTCTTCAATGGTTCATAGTAATTTGCTTCACAATCGTAATTTTAGCCTTGACTATTTTTAAATTTAGGTGATTGCTCAAAATATTCCGCCTATGTTATAATTTATTCGGGAGGTGGGAACTATGAACTTAGTAGAGCTCGTAGAAATGGCATCCTCTGAGGAAAAGGCAGAAGAATTCTTAAGAGCTAAAGGTGTGCTTAAAACCTTCACTTGTTGTCCCTTTTGTGGAAACAAAAGTATAGGTAAATCAGAAGAAACTTTTTTAGG
>AWOA01000087.1 GCA_000494225.1 Candidatus Calescibacterium nevadense OTU 1 | reverse complement strand
TGCACTCGGAATAACAGAAATAGACCCCATAAAATATGGGCTGATATTTGAAAGATTTTTGAACCCAGAAAGAGAAAAAGCACCAGATATTGATGTAGATTTCTGCAAAGAAAGAAGAGATGAAGTTTTAGATTATGTAAGAAAAAAGTANGGGGAAGATAATGTTGCTCACATAATAACATTTGGAACTTTCGGAGCTAGACTTGCAATAAGAGATGTCGGTAGAATTTTTGATGAACCACTAGAAGACGTATCACAACTTGCAGAACTCATCCCACAGGAACCTTCAAGAAAATGGACATTAGAAGAAGCATACGCAGAAATTCCAGAATTTAGAGAAAAAGTAGATTCAAATCCAAGGTTCAGGAAGATATTTGAGAATGCGAAAAAAATTGAAGGATTGATAAGACACATAGGTTCGCACGCATCTGGTTTTCTCATCTCAGATAGACCAATAACAGATTACACATCAATTGCAAAAGCAAAAGATGATTTCGTAACTCAGTTCGAAATGGAATCATTGGAGAAAATAGGACTCGTCAAATTTGATTTTCTCGGACTCGAAAACTTAACTATAATAGATAAAACATTCAAAATGATAAAAGAAAAATATGGAATAGAACTCAAATTCGGAAACATCCCTCTGAACGACAAAAAAACCATGGATATGCTAAAAAAAGGCGATGTTTTTGGTGTTTTCCAATTTGAAAGCGCAGGTATGAAGGAGCTTCTACAAAGATTAGAACCTGAAACCTTAGACGACCTCATAGCAGCGGTCGCACTTTATAGACCAGGCCCAATTCAATCTGGTATGGTAAATGATTTCATAGAAAGGAAAAAAGGAATCAAACCAGTTGAGTACATCCACCCTGATCTTGAACCAATATTAAAAGAGACATACGGAAACTTTCTCTATCAGGAGCAAATAATGTTCGCAGCAAACATACTCGCAGGCTTTTTAATAAATTAACCGGTCCTCCCTGAATTTATCAAAAAAGAAAACTATAAATGACATTATTAAAAGAGAAAAAATGAACAAAAAAATCTTTATAATCATTACAGAACTAAAAATTTCAGAAACTTTATCTTTATTTTCTCTATTTATTGAGCTCTCTCTTGTAGCTGATAAATTAAAACCATAATCTGTCAAGATTTGAAAATAACCTATAAAAGCTTGGGCAAAAGCAATTAGACCATATTTCTCAGGACCTAACACCCTCACAAGATAAGGTAAAGTTATAAAAGGTAAAATATAGTTAGCCAACTGTAAAACAGACAAAGATAAAAAATTTTCTAATAACCTTTTTCTTGTATCAGAAGCAGTTAATCTCTTTAAATTATAAATCACTACATTATGTATCATAACTTCTTCCCAAGAACTAAATCAATAATTCAGCACACTAATATATAACATAAGCTATGGATACTTACAAAAATTAGCCTACACTAGTTAAATAACTTTATCTCCCTATGTCTTAAAAAAACTTAATTAATGCCCAAACTCCCATTTTCTACTTTTTCAAGATACATAGGGTCAAGATACATAGGGTTCAGAACTAAACATAAAACAAAATAGTCGGAATCGGAACAGATTTGAACAATCACCTTAACATTAAGTGGAGTATTTTGGGCAAATACTTAAATTTGTTATAAATAAACATCACATCATTTTCTCTTTAAAAACTTGTTCATTATTTCACAAACTTTTAAAATATCATCAGGAGTATGAAAATAAGATATAGGTAAGCTTAGAATAGTTGAATGAATTTCTTCACTAATAGGATAATTTCCTTGAAGAATATTTTGCATAGATTTTTGTTTGTGAGGTGGATAAGGGTAGTGGATTTCTGTTTTAATATTATGCTGGAGTAGATACTCTCTCAACTCGTCTCTTTTAGGATGACGAATAGGAAAAATATGATAGACATCAAAGTAATCTGGATGTTGAACTGGTTTAATAAAGTCATCACTCAGATTTTCAAGATAAATTTTAGCGAGCTTTCTTTTGTGGTTAATAATATCATCAAGAAAAGGCAATTTTACACGGAGGAATGCAGCCTGCAATTCATCAAGCCTTGAATTGTACCCCACATAGTCGCTGTAATGCTTTTTTGATGAACCATAGTTGCGAAGAGCGCGAAGTTTTTCGGCAAGTTTTTCATCATTAGTTACAATGGCTCCACCATCTCCCAGAGCGCCAAGATTTTTTGTGGGATAAAAACTAAAGCATCCAATCCCGAAAGTCCCAACTTTTTTATTTTTATACATTGCCCCATGAGCCTGAGCACAATCCTCAATAACTACAAGGTTATATCTTTCAGCAATTTCCATAATTGGCTCCATATCACAGCTTTTACCGTAAAGGTGAACTGGTATAATGGCTCTTGTTTTTGGGGTGATCTTTTCTTCTATTTTTGAGGGATCTATATTGTAGGTACGAATATCTGGTTCAACGAGAACAGGTTTTAGACCGCATCTCACTACGGCAATGATTGTGGCAATGTAAGTGTTTGATGGTACGATAATTTCGCTTCCCTTTTCAAATTCCATAGCGTCAAGGGCAAGAATTAATGCATCAAGCCCAGAGGCTACCCCAATACAATATTTAGCCCCTAAATAGGTAGCAAATTCCTTTTCAAAATTTTCAACCTGCTTACCAAGGATAAACCAACCACTATCTAAAACTTCATCGAGTTTTTTTCTGAAAGCATCAAAAAATCGCTCATTTACTTTGCGTAAATTTTCATATTCAATCATATATACCTCTCATAAATATAGTCATCTGGGTCATAGTATTCAGAAGCTAAAACAAGCAACACGCAATCCTTTGTAAAATTGTCAATCGTATGCCAGTCTTCTGGTGCTAATATCAGACACTTGTCGGGAGTATCAAGAAGAAATGTATTTTCTTCTTTTCCATTATGAACATAAACTTGACAGGACCCCGAAACAGCCACTAAAGCTTGCCAAGTTTTTTTATGCCGGTGCCCCCCCCTTTCTGTTGTGGCGTTATAGATATAGTAAACCCTCTTGATTTCAAAAGGAAGAACTTTTTCAATAACAGTTAGACTTCCACGGTGGTCGGAGAAGGTTTTTAATTGAATTAATGTTGCCATCCTATTCCTCCTGTGAAAATTTAATAATATTATTGCTGGCAACTAACAGCATCGTAACATATTGCAGTTTTTTGATTACAACTCCATTTGAAATATTCCAGAATTGTTCCGGTAATTTATTAAATAAGTAAAAAAAGAAGGAGCTAAAAATGTTCAATCTGGCAAAAGTTTTTATGAATTCCAAGTCTTTTGGAAGAACCGCTGTTCCATAGAAATCCTCTTTATAACCCTTTTTCTCTAATTCTCCATTTAGCTTTAAAAGATGTAAAATATATGGAATGTAAAAATTTTTGATCACCCATGAAGGCAGATAATACGGACCAAGGTAAACTTTCCCAGATGTAAGAAAGCGTAGATTATGGTAGTGATAAAAAATAACAGGAAAAAGTTTCATTGTTTTTTTGTCCCGGAGCATCGGTGTAGAATGATTGACTAAATCATATTGCTGAACATTCCAGGGAGCCACTCCCCCACCTCTGTTTTTAAGCACATAAACGCCTTTGAATTTCTCTGGCCAGTTATCGAGATACTTTTGATCTCCAAACTTTCCATCTTCGAACCGCGCATAACACCAGGCATTACAGGATTTTCGCCACCATTCAAGAACCTCCATTCCCTCAGGAGTATTTTTAAAGGTTACAAATTGAACACAGTAGATACCACTTATAGCACTTTGATCATACATAGGAGTATACCAGTGAGGAGTTATAAGAACAGAATTATCACCCATTTCTTCTAACAGAACCGCTGGATCATGATAAAAATAGATATCAGCATCTATGTACGTACAGGAAGGAAGATTGAATGTTTCTATACAGTATTTGATTACAGATGGAGTACATGTCCAGAAATACTCTACTTTTGTTCTTGTTGGTTTTAGAGCCAGAAGTTCTTCATCTTCGAATTCATTAAGTGAAATAATAGTAACATAGGACAAATTCATTTCTTTGAGTATTTTTGCTGTCAAATCATCAAAAGCAAAAATATACAGATGAAAATCTTTGCTGTAGGTTTTGAGTGATTCATACATAGCAAGACCACGAATGAGGTAATTTTTATCAAAAAGAGTGCAGTAGTTATACATTTTTAACCTTCTTTGCTAATATTATATTATCTAAATATAAATCATTATTTTTAGGAAGTATTAGCGACAAAATAAGTCCGAGGATATTTATTAAAGCCATAGGTAATAGCATTATTAATAAATTAACAAAAGTATTCTTATTTCTATTTCTAATAACTTTATATATATAACAATTTAGGAGTTGAAATATTAACTCTATACCATTATTGCTTTTTCTATGTTCAATTATTTCAAATCCACTTATGTTTAATAGATGTTTAAGCCCAAAAGATGTATAACGAGCATAGTCAAATGGTTGCTCATGTTCATCCCAAACAAATGGAACCGTTATAAGTAGAAAACCTCCCATCTTTGTAACACGATTAATTTCTTTTAAAAATTCATTTGGATAAAATACATGTTCCAAAACCTCAGTTGTAATTACACAATCAAAACTATCATTGGGGAAAGGTATAACTTTACCATCATAAAAATAATCGGCTTTTTTATTTTTTCTATTTTCAGGTGTATCAATTTCAATCCCAATATATTCTTTATAGTCAAAAAGTTTTTCATAGGGTTTCTGCCCACAACCGACATCTAATATTCTCCCATTTAAATTTTTAGCAAGTTCTGAAATATTTTTATATAGACCCTTTCTTGCAAAATAAAAAGGATTTATAAATATTCCTAAAATTCTTGGATTAAATTGTTCTTCGTTAAATATTTTTTTCAATTTTTCTATCATTTTACTTTCCTTCGCCTATAAAAAATAAATCCTTTCCATTCAATATTTTCAAAAATACCATCAATAGCATCAAATTCTTCAATAATAATATAATCTTTCTCGCTAAAAAAAGCCATGAATTTTTTTTTGTCAAATATCCAGCAGGGGTAACTTGCCTTATAAATCCATGGAGGAACTTTTTGAATCGTAATTCTATCATAGCTTTTTGTATGAAACGGTGTACGGTCAATAATAACAAAAGGAAAATTATAAGATAGTAAATTTTCCAGTATTTCGTAGGGTTTTTCAAGATAACAGAGTACGCTCGACAAAAGAAGCACAGTGGGTTTTTCTTTTTTTATACAGGTTTCTATATCTTCATAGAAATAAAAGTGAAGCCTCTCATCTTGAAAATGTAATTGCCCCTCTCTTACGAAATGGGGTTGTTCAATAATATTCCAGCTTACATTTTGTAATAGGTTTAAAAACTTTCGATTTTGAAAATAGGTACTTCCTAAACTACCACCAAAATCCAGTACAGATAACTGTCCTTTGCTGATACTTGCTGCTAAAAGAATTCCAGAAAGAAGGGGCCAGGAATATTCAATCTTATCAAATAAAACAGCGTCCCTCTCATAGGCAGCTTCACCATTTTTTACCTTTAAAAGTGCGTCTTTCACTTTTTTTAAAATAATTTCGTCCTCATATCCGCTACAATGTTTCTTTGCTTCTTCCCAAGAAGAATAATCTCCATACCAGCCGTATCTAGCGTGAAAAATTTTTCTTAAAAAAACTCCAACGACAGGTGGCAAAAAAAGTTTAATAAGCTTCTTAAAATTCATCTTATTTACTCCTCCATTTCTTTTTTATGAAACTCCAGATCCGTTTGATGGATATTCCGGATACGTTTTTTAAGAATATTTCAAACTGCTTGATGGATATTCCGGATACGTTTTTTAAGAATATTTCAAACTGCAATCGGGCATCTTTGTTTTCTACTACAGGGATTTTCTCTAGAACAATCTCATGAAAAACTTCTCCATCAAAGACATCTGTGGTACCACAATGAGTTCCGCTGCCATCAAGTCCAATGTTTCTAACTAAACTTTTTCTTGGGTAAAGGGTGAGCATGTTGTTTAAGAATGTACTTGCGTACCACCGGATGGCCCAAGAGTTGTTTTTGCCCTTGATCTGATCTTTAAGCATTCTCGTGTAAGGATAACTACCGTTGAAGTCAAAAAGACGACACTCTTTCCTCTTATTAAGAAGGGCAAGAAGCTTCTTTCCATCCGGTTCAAAGTATTGCCAGGCCCTCTTCCATGTTGCCCATCCCCAGCAATCGGCTCCCCGTATAAAAAACGTTTCAGGGAGTTTTTCTGGATGAGGAAGCGGGAAAACATAGCCGCTAATAGATGCAACTTTTTCTTCATGCTGGTACATCTCAAGAGCTTTATTCATGTAGGTCAAAAAATACGGGCTCGTGACTAAATCATCTTCAAGCACGATAATCGTCCCATATTCATTAACAACTTTTGTAACTCCATCTATAATATTTTTAGCTAATCCCCAGTTTTTTTCTCTCTCTATTATTTCTATTTGTTTAAATCCTTGGATAGTTTTAAGAAATTTTCTAACTTCTTCTACCTTCGGTTCATCTTCTTCGGTCTTAGGTCCATCACTGAAAATGAAGATCACACTTTCACTTGCAAGATGATTTTTCTGCAGTGCCTCTATTGTTTGCCTTGTATGCCACGGGCGGTTATATGTGAAAAGAACAATGGGGGCAAGAATCATAACTTAACTCCACAAAATTTAATTTTATGAAGAAGTAGGTATTAAAGGTTTTTGCAAAAAAAGAATAATTATTTTTACTAAGAAAATTACAGATTGGATTTTTAAAGATTTCTTCTAAAGAAGTTCCAATAATTTCAACTAAAATAACTTTTGATCTAAACTTGTTCCAATCATTACCCTTTAAAACTTCCAACTCTTTTCCTTCTACGTCAATGTTCATAAAGTCTATTTCTTGTCCTTTTGGTAGATATTCTTCTAAGATTTTTGCAAGGGGATAAACTTTTACAGGAATTTTTTGAATGATAAAATATCCAGAAATGCCGTCTCTTTGCTTGGCAAGATTTTCATCAAAGGTATTTAAAGCTGGTTCATTAAAGATGTAAAAGTTAGAAGATCTTCTTTTTCACCACCTTCTTGAGAATATGATTTTAAAGAGTATTTACTAATATATGTGTTTTTAAAATCGGCTAAATTTTTATAAACCTCTTTAGGTAAAATCAATTTCAATCCTTTTTTTATTAAACCACTCATACTGAGTCCTCCTCAGATATTTGGACAATTCCACCTATTGGTCTCAGATTTTCTTTGTAGGTGAATCTAAATATTGAATATCCACTACCATATTCGAATACCACGCATTCCGAAAGATCTAAATGATTTAAATATTCTATACATGGATAAGTAAACCAAGGAATAGGATTTCCGTTTTTATCAATACAACTCCACCTTTTTATAGTTTCAAATTGTCCATATTTAATAGATAAAATTTTAAAATTAATAATCTGTTTTTTAATCGTTCTTATATAGTTTGTAATACTATTTGGTAATATAAATTTAACAAGATCTTTTAACATGCAAGTTCCCTCCTGTTATAGGTATAAAAGATTTAATCATCAATAAAGCTTGTCTATTTACATGAGGAATAAATACTACAAAAAATACTGCTATAAACTGAGAAATTAAAGTAGCAAAGGCTGCTCCCTCTATTTTAAATGTTGGGATTAAAAGTAAATTGAGGAATATATTAACACACGCACCTATGAAAGTTCTTAAAAATACAATTTTAGTATAATTTTCTGCCAGCAAATATCCACCACTTGCCACACCTAAAAATACGAATACTCCAGCCCATATACTTATGGATAATACTTTTGAGGCCTGCAAATATTCTACACCATATAAAAATTTAATTATCCATTCACTTAGGAAAGTTATAGGTAGAGCTATCGCAATTGCTGTCCATATCATTAAAGCATACAAACCCTGTAATCTCTTAAAATAAAGTTTCTCACTTATTTCTTTTGCTTTCACGATTGCAGGAAACAACGATTGAGCAACTATCATTGGAATAAAATACCAAACTTCAACTAACTTAACAGCTGCCGAATACAAACCAACTTCCTTATCTCCAAGCATGTTCTTAATCATTACCTGATCAATTCTCATATATATCATCACTGCAACACTACTTAAAATCAACGGCCAACTATCTTTTAGTAATCTCTTACCCAGGTTTATGTCAAAGTATTTATAAAAGCTGGGATTTTTATTATATTTATAAGCAATATTTAAAGTTATAGCTAATGTGACCATATCTATTAACGAAACCATTACAAACCATATCAAGTCCGCTCCAATCAAAATTAAAAAAATCTTCATAAGAGAAGATAAAGCAAGCTGAACCATCTTGCAAATGGAAACATATTTAGCTAATACTTTGCTTTGAAAATAAAAATCTATTACTTCAAAGCTCTGAAAAATTAACCCCGAAGCAATAATAAGAATGTATAGATTAGTTGTTGCATCATTACCTGTAAACTGAATAGCAAGACCAATAAACAGTAAAGTTACAACTGCACCAAATAATTTAAGCCAAAAGGCGGTGCCAAGGTATACAGTAGCTTTTTCTGGCTCTCTCACTAAATCTCTAACTAAAATTCCATCAAGTCCTAATTTTGCTATTCCTTGAAAAATTGCAACAAAAGCCAGGGCATAACTAAATAAACCAAACTTCTCCGGTCCTAAGTATCTTGCTACCCATACTCCCACAAAAAAACCTGCAACCATCCGTAATATCTGTTCACCAAACATCCATGCGGTGTTTGATCCATACCTTCTAACACCAGGATGGCTCAAAAATTCTCTTGATTTTAAAAGCAAATTTTCTACAGACTTACCCAACATAACATTTATACACTTGTTCTACCCCTTCTCTCAATTCAATTTTTGGTTCCCAACCAAGCTGTTTTATCTTNCTTACATCCAAAAGNTTTCTTGATGTGCNTGGTTAAATCATACCTAATCTCCCCCTTAAAGCCTACTATTTCTTTTACCATCACAGCAAGATCTTTTATCTTCATATCAACACCTATGCCGATATTTACAAAGTAATCTGGACAAAGCTTACTCATTTCCTCAGCATCTACATTCTCCATCAGATAAACACAGGCATCTGCAAGGTCATCTACATACAAAAACTCCCTGTATACCTCACCACTTCCCCAAATTTCAACATAAACATCCTTTCCCTCACGCTTTATACCTAAAATATGTAAAGCTTCCATAATGCTGTTTTCATTATATCAAAAGATACCTTTCCATCTAATCCAAAGCCTATAGGATACTTCTTAAAGTCTTCTTTAATTGCATCTATATTTCCATCTTCAAGAAGTTTCGCCAAATGAAATTTTCTTATCAAAGCAGGCAATACGTGGGATGTTTCAAGGTTAAAGTTATCGTTTGGTCCATAAAGATTTGTTGGCATAAAAGATATAAAATTAGTACCATACTGCTGGTTGTAATATCTGACAAACTTTATAGCAGAAGCTACAGCATAAGCTTCTTTTGTAGGTTCTAAACTGCCTGTTAACAGGTATTCTTCTTTCATAGGTTGCGGGGCATGTTTTGGGTATATGCAAGATGAACCTATGTTTAAAAGTTCTTTAACTCTAAATTTATAAGATACATAAATGACATTGATGGCAACGGCTAAATTATCGTATATAAACTCTNCTGGGTATGCGCTTTTTGCTAAAATTCCATCCACCTTTGCAGCAACAAGAAAAACGTATTCCGCTCTTTCTCGCTCAAAAAATCTCTCAACCTCATCTTGCCTTCTTAGGTCTAATTCTGCTTTTGTTTCTGTGATTGTGATAATGTTATTATGACCTCTTTCTCGTAGTTTTCTTACAATGGCAGACCCTACTAATCCTCTGCATCCAGCTACGAATATTTTGGCGTTTTTTTTCCCATCTTAACATACCTATTACTCTGAGTCTTTCTTAAAAGTTCGAACTTCAAATCTTCAAATATAGTGATAAATTAGAGATTCAAGCATATTTCAAATACATTCCTGTTCCTGTATTCATCTATAACCCTCAGTATCTGAACAACTTTCTTTTTTGCAATCTCTATTTTGATTTTGCAATCCCTATTTTGCTCCATATTCCAAATTTTGGTCTCTCGAAAAATATGTAAATAATAAATAAAAAAAAATAACTAACAATGAAATTATACCCGTCAAGGTAAAGTATTCGGAACAGGATGAGTCAAAAATTTCCCGTTCACTCAGAAACTTTATCACAAAGTGCAAACCTAAAAAAGTTTAGTTATTAATTACTATATGTAAGAAGTTCTAATCTTCACAAAAGCAGATTAATTTACCAAAATTTAAGATGAACCACAAATGACTTCTTAAAATCTCTCAAAGTAAAATTTCTCAAAATATCAATTTACTTTCTTGGAAAAATAAAATTTCACCATATCTTATATTTTTTATTATTAATAGTATGGTTGGGCATTTTCATACTCACACACATTACAGCATACTTGACGGCGCAATGACCGTAGATCAACTCATCCAAAAAGCGTCCGATGGGAAAATAGATGCCATAGCGATTACAGAACACGGAAACATATTCTCAGCAGTTGAATTTTTTTTCAAAGCTCGTGATGCTGGAATAAAACCTCTTATAGGTTGTGAAATCTATATAGCACCCGGAAAACTCACGGAAAAAAATCAAGATGAAAAAAATTTTCATGCAACTTTAATAGCTAAAAATGAAGAGGGTTACAGAAATCTTTGTCTCCTGCTCAAAATCGCAAACATAGAAGGTTTCTACAGAAAACCAAGAATAGACCTCAAAACACTGATTGAATATCGTTCAGGACTCATAATGCTCTCAGGATGTCTTAATGGTATAATCCCACGACTCATAATAGAAGGAAAAATAGATCAAGCAAAAAACAAAGCAGAAGAGTTCAAAAAGCTCTTCGGGAAAGATTTCTACCTTGAAATAATGAGAGGAGAACCTGCAGATCCGAACAGGAAAGAAGATATTGAAACAGTTCAAATACAAAAAAAAGTTGAATCTTATCTGCTGGAATTTTCAGAAGAACTTGATATTCCCTGTGTAGCAACGGGAGATTGTCACTATGCAACCCCTGATGGATACGAAATTCAAGACATGCTCGTATGCATAGCCTACGGCGAAAAAATCCACTCAAAAGAAAGATTCAGATACAGAATAAAAGGTCTTTATGTAAAGTCAAAAGAAGAGATGCTCGAGATCTTCAAGGATATTCCACAGAGCATACAATCTCATGAAGAAATTATAAAATCGGTTTCCTTTGAATTTAAAAAACCCAAGGAATTGAGAATACCAAGACCCATAGAATTTAGAAATCCAGATGAGATTTTAAGGGAAAAAGCTTTTGCGAACCTGCAAATCAGATTAAAAGAAAAAAAAGAAAAAGGAGAAAAATTTGATGAAAATATATACTATCAAAGACTTGAAAATGAACTTGAAGTAATATCAAAAAAGAACTTTTCTGGATACTTTTTGATAGTTGAAGATTTCATAAACTGGGCGAAAAGTCAGGGCATAATGGTCGGTCCAGGAAGAGGTTCCGCTGCNGGAGCACTTGTTTCATATGCACTCGGAATAACAGAAATAGACCCCATAAAATATGGGCTGATATTTGAAAGATTTTTGAACCCAGAAAGAGAAAAAGCACCAGATATTGATGTAGATTTCTGCAAAGAAAGAAGAGATGAAGTTTTAGATTATGTAAGAAAAAAGTANGGGGAAGATAATGTTGCTCACATAATAACATTTGGAACTTTCGGAGCTAGACTTGCAATAAGAGATGTCGGTAGAATTTTTGATGAACCACTAGAAGACGTATCACAACTTGCAGAACTCATCCCACAGGAACCTTCAAGAAAATGGACATTAGAAGAAGCATACGCAGAAATTCCAGAATTTAGAGAAAAAGTAGATTCAAATCCAAGGTTCAGGAAGATATTTGAGAATGCGAAAAAAATTGAAGGATTGATAAGACACATAGGTTCGCACGCATCTGGTTTTCTCATCTCAGATAGACCAATAACAGATTACACATCAATTGCAAAAGCAAAAGATGATTTCGTAACTCAGTTCGAAATGGAATCATTGGAGAAAATAGGACTCGTCAAATTTGATTTTCTCGGACTCGAAAACTTAACTATAATAGATAAAACATTCAAAATGATAAAAGAAAAATATGGAATAGAACTCAAATTCGGAAACATCCCTCTGAACGACAAAAAAACCATGGATATGCTAAAAAAAGGCGATGTTTTTGGTGTTTTCCAATTTGAAAGCGCAGGTATGAAGGAGCTTCTACAAAGATTAGAACCTGAAACCTTAGACGACCTCATAGCAGCGGTCGCACTTTATAGACCAGGCCCAATTCAATCTGGTATGGTAAATGATTTCATAGAAAGGAAAAAAGGAATCAAACCAGTTGAGTACATCCACCCTGATCTTGAACCAATATTAAAAGAGACATACGGAAACTTTCTCTATCAGGAGCAAATAATGTTCGCAGCAAACATACTCGCAGGCTTTT
>AWOA01000086.1 GCA_000494225.1 Candidatus Calescibacterium nevadense OTU 1 | reverse complement strand
TTCAGCTATTCCATTATATTACTTGTGGATTTTTAACACCTGTCAAAATCCTACTCTGAAATTGAATCAGGAAATGTGTAAATCACTATCTCTGTCTTTATCAACAATTTCTAAATCTCATTCTCAAGCTTTGCTAACTTCCACAAGGAAGTTTAATTTACACAGACAAATTTAAAAGCTATAGCGGACTTGTGATGTATGGTTTTAGAGATGAGAGACAAGACAAGAGTGTAAGGTTTGCCAATACCAATGGGAAGGTATATATAAATAAAGGATTTTGGAGTTATGCAGAAGAAAAACTTATTAAGTTTGAGGAGTAAGCAGAGAGAATTTTGTGTATTACTTGAAAGAACTTGAATTCAGGTATAAATAGAGAGTATAATAATAGAGAGAACTTATTAGATGATATGGTATATATAATATGTTGGGTATGGAATAAAATGAGGAATCGCCTATGATTTTTGAGAAAGGAATTTATGGGAGTGCGAGCATAAATTTTATATAAATGTCAATACCGCAACAGACGATCTGGATAGTTGATTATGGAATGGGGAATTTGAAAAGCGTATCTGGTGCATTTGAAAAATTTGGNGTAAAAGTAGAAGTTAGCTCAGACCCAAGGGAAGGTAAAAAAGCTGACAAAATAGTCATCCCAGGAGTTGGTGCATTCGGTAAAGCAGTTGATAATCTGANAAATCTTGGTCTTTTTTATGAAGTAAAAGAGCAGATACAAAGTGGAAAGGTTATTTTGGGAATATGCCTTGGAATGCAAATACTTTTTGAAACCTCTGAGGAATCAGAAGGATATCAAGGACTATCTGTAGTTCAAGGAAAAGTTCTATCACTCAAAAGATTGTCTGAAAACATAAGAATACCAAATATGGGATGGGCAAAAACCAGGCTCAAAAGAAATTCAATCTTTGATGGTCTCAAGGAAGAGGAGTTTTTCTACTATCTTCACTCATACTACGTTGAACCAAAAGATAAGGAAAGCGTGCAAGTAGGAGAATTTGTCGGATTTGATGACGAAAAAGATGAAAACATAAGGTTCGTATCAGCAATTCATCAGGAAAACATATTTGCAGTTCAATTCCATCCAGAAAAAAGCGGTCGGGCNGGACTCAAAATCGTGGAGAACTTTCTTAAAATATAACCATGTGTGGAATAGATGAAAACGGTCTCGGACCATTCCTTGGCCCACTTATAATAACCTCTGTTGAAATACAAGAAAGTAAAAATGACCAAGAAGAAAAAAATAGTAATGAAAGAACTCCAAAAAGCAAGGAATATATTATTGAAAATAACGAGGAGATAAAAGACAGTAAAGCTATTTTCTCAAGGAAAATAGAGGATTACGAAAAAATAGAAAAGATATTCTTCTCTATCTTTGGAAAGAATAAGAACATGAATTTTTCTCCACCAAGCAATATATTTCAAGTTTTTGTAAAATCTGAATTTAGTAATGAAATAGTTGAACTTTGTCCAATATCACCTGAAAAAATATGCTTTCCCGAAATAAATATTCCTCTGTGGATGAAAAATAGTCTCACACAAAATGAAAAAGAAGGAAACGAGAGGAAAAGAGAGGAAAATGGAATAAGGCAAGAAGAAAATGAAATAATAGCTTCAAAAAAGTTGAGCGTAAGGTATGCTATTTTATGTCCCGGATTACTTTCAAAGTATGTGAGAATTATGGGAAGCAAATTTTCTGCAAACTCTTATTTTATGCTAAAAATGGCGCTTCTGAGTTCATCAGAAAAAGTAATTTGTGGAAAATCGGGGTTCAAAAAATCATACAAAAACGAAATTGAAAAAGCACTGCAAGACCTCAACATTAATTACAAAAAAATAAAAACAGAAAAGGAAAGAAACGAAGAAAGTGTATATGAAATATTGATAGAAAATGAAGGAAAAGAGAAAACACTAAAAAAAATATACTTTATAAAAGATGCTGATGAAAAATTTTACGAGGTTGCATTAGCATCAAAAATAGGAAAATACATAAGAGAAATCTGTATGCTAGCCTTGACAAAGTTTTTAGATGAAAAATCTATCTTCCCAATATCAGGATACGGTAAAAAAGAAAATCTGAAAAAAATTGCNGAATCTATAATTCAGAAGGCTTACAGTAAAGAAATAAAAATTCCCCAAGAATGCATAGAAAGAAACTACTGAAAGTAAAAGAAACAAAGTAAAAAAACTGCAAGTATAAAATAAGGAACAACTGAAAAACGTAGCTAAATTGTTAAAAAAAATAATGCTAAACAGTAAATAGTAAATAGTAAGTAAAAACAGTAAATAGTAAATAAAAGAAGACTTAAAAAGTAAAAAAAATAATAGTAAAAAGTAAAGCAGTAAAAAGTAAAGCAACAGGCAAAAAAATAAACCCTCCGTCGCTAAAAACCAAAAATAATAATTAAAATAAAAAGTAATAGGAGATTAAGATAAAAAGAGATTAAAAAATTGAGATTAAAATGAAAATTTTTTTCAAAAAACTCCCGGAGAAATTATTAAATGCTTCATATAAATTAAAGTTATTACCTTTGGCTTTTGTTTTGTCTGTCTTCTTCCTACACCAAAAAACTTACGGAGGATTATTCATCTTTGAACTTCAAGGAATAAATGCTGATTTAAATCACCCTTCTATTATCGGAAAATACAGAAATTTGAGCTACTATTCCGAAACGGTTCCCAACTCATCACAGGAAATTGTACTTTTTTATGGTTCATTTTTTGGGAGGTATTGTATTTTTGGTCCGTGTTCAAGCTATATAACCCACGATAGAACATTCTCAACAAATGCGAGAGCAATAATTTCATTTAATCTTCTAAAAGATGCAATTGCGTATTACGGAGGGAATTTGAAAAACTTTGAAATCCCATCATACATAATAACTGAGTTTTTTCAAGAAGCTGTACAATCGCTCGGAGACAAAATAAAAGAAATGGCAATAGTAGATGTGCTGATACAAGGAGTATCAATAATAAAAGAAACCAGCACTGATGAGAAATGCAAATTCAATTACGTAGCAAAAGCAAATATAACTCTACTTATAGGAATATGGATGGGAAAAACTTTTTATGCACAAGTAAATTTCCAAATCCCAATAACAGTTGATATCCTAAGCTGGTTACCCGCAGTAAGGGCACCGGGAAGAGAAGGAGCTTTACATACTGGAACTCTTGTCATTAACTTCGGAATATGTGATACATATATTGAACACGATATCTCATCCTATGATATGCTGCAATACTCAAAAGTTCCACAGGAGGAATTCTTTGAAAGAATAAAAAAAATAACCTCTTACATTATTTATAGATATCTTGGGAGAATAGATTATCAACCCTTGACCTTCCCCATATTACAAGATTTTTCAGTTTATGTATCAAAAATCTACATTACAACTTTAATTACAACAAATGGAGAAGAAGATGCGATAGCTTTGGAGTTCTCAGAAAAGGGAGGAGATGTAATGGAATCACAGCTCCAAATAATTCAATCACCATATAGAATAATAAATTCAGAGAAAATAAAAATAAGGGTAAGGGGCAGTGAAAAAACAAAAGCTATTTCATATAGATTAGATTGGGGAGCCTGGAGCATGTGGGTAACACCTGTGGAAAACGAGCCGCCAGAGTTTGAACTTGAGGTTGCAAACCTACCACAAGGTTTACACAGAATAGAAATAATCGGATTAACTTACACAGGTAATATAAATGAGGTCCCACAAGTTATTGATTTTTTTGTAGATAGGAGCCCCCCAGATGGAGAAGTTTTTGTGAAAAAATATAGTAGAGCTTTGAGTATAAAAGCTCAAGCGAAAGATAACTCAGGTGAGGAAATATTTTTAAAAATAAGAGTAAAAGACCAAACAAATGAAATTTATACAGCAGAAAAAAAGTTCAAAGATAAAATAGATTTTCAGGAAAATAAACTTTCTGAAGGAACATACAAAGTTTTGTTTTGGCTTGAAGATAAAGCAGGAAATTCAACAGAAGTAAAAGAAACAGAAGTAATAATAGATAGAACTCCGCCACAAGTCAAACCTACTCTCCTCCCACCAGAAAAAGCTAGATTTGAAAACCTAAAATTAGTTGTCAGCTTAAAAGATAATATATTCCCTTATGGAGAATTAACTTACTTTATCGAAGAAATTGTATCGGAAGGAAGAAAAACATGCTTTTCACAGTGGGGTACTACTCAATCACTTGAAATAAAAGAGCCATTCGGTGTGGTAAATATTCAGGGAGCAGAAAACGGTAAAAAATATCATCTTTGCTTTAAGGTAGCAGATCCAGCTGGAAATGAGAGCCAAATTTTTGAGTCAGAATTCATAGTAGATACAACACCGCCCCAAATTGAAATAATTGATTTCCCGCGCCGTGTAACTTTTGAAAGAAATATCAGACTAGTAATATCTGCGTCAGACAATGCAACACCACCGGAAAAAATAAAGTTGTTTTGGGATTTAAATTCAAAAGAGGCAATAAAAAATGTAATAAGGCGAGGTGGCAATTTAAGTATATTCCTCGAAAATGTAGAGGATGGAAGATATAAACTCGTAGCTTATGCTATGGATGAAGCAGGAAATGTAAGTCAGTTCTTAGAATCAGATTTTATAGTAGATACAACATTACTCAAATTAGGAGGTGGAGTAGGAACTATTGTAAAGTGCAGTAGCTTTGATATAAGATATCCTTTAATCTTTGTTCTCCTGTATAGCTTTTTCATTCGTTTTATTTTTCCTTACAAGAAAAATAAAAAGGAGAGCAAGAGCTGAAATTAAAAATACAACGGGAAGAACATAGAAAACTTTTGTCTTCGGTTGGAGCAAGATTTCATCTCCGTACCTTTGAACAAAGTAATCTACTATTTGTGTTTCTGTCCAACCTTCTTGAAGTTTCTGAATTATAAGTTTCTTCATATTTTCAGCGATCTGAGAGTGAGAATCTTTTAGTGGTATATTCTGACATGTAGGACATCGCAAAATTTCGAATATATAATCAGCTTTAAGTTTTATCTCATAGGATATCCCTTCGTATTCACCAGATTCAACGGAAAGGTTTTTTTCTTTCAATTGGTTTTCATTTTTCTTCGACTGATTTTCATCTGCTTTTAAAACCTGAGAGGCGAAACAAAAACCCAGAGAAAAAATGATAGCGACTTTAAAAATGAGCTCCATCAGACCGAGAAGATGAAACACCGGATATTTTTGTTTTTTGGTGGAGATGGGGGGATTCGAACCCCCGTCCGACACCGGGCGGAGTAGAGCCTTTACACCGCGTAGCGGAGGCAATTTTTTAGGAAAAGCCTATCCCCTCCGCTGGATATAGCTTTTCCTCGCCCACTATTATTTTCAAGCACCACCCCGTGGGCGGAGGCAGTGCTTAAAGCTCCTTCAATCATGCCCCCGGGGAGCAGGAGCAACTACCCCGAGAACATCTCCCCTTTTTTAAGCGGGGAGAACATTAGCTGCTGCGGTGGCAACATTTTCTCCCTTTTCAGGCGGGAGCCACCCGCGCCGACATAGTCGGCACTTCGGTGAAACCCTACCCGCCCTCAAGGTGCCGTCAAGCCCAAACTCATCCCCAAAACAAAATATATTTTAAGGAAAAAATCGTGTTTTGTATAAAATTACAGAACTTTCTTTTTGAACTCCTCAAACTCTTTCCAAAGTTCTTCATTATATTTTCTTACAGGATATAATAGTTTCTCCCTCCTTAGAACGAAATTTTTGATGTCGGGATTTTTTCCTTCGGTTTCTAAAATCTTCTGGACTTTTTTCATGCATAATATTCCGTTGCAAAAACCATCGCATGCCCACGTTCTTCTTGATACATCATCTACGGTTTCAGCAAATTCCCTTCTTATAGCCCACTTTATTTCACCTTCAAATACCTTNGAACAATAACATATAAGCTCTCCAAGACCAAAAGTTTTCAGAATTTCCGAAGCTCTCACTCCATATTTTTTCGTCAGTAGGTGTGCAACATGGTCATCTAAATTGAACTCATTTTTTATTTCTTCCTTTACTTTTTCAGAATAAGCAACAAAATTACCATCAAATTTCTCGTCAATATCATCTGCACCTGGCAAAGGTAAAATATGAGTTTTACATTTAGTTTTTACTCCGAGTTTCTGCGATATGAAATCTGAAACTATTTCAGAAAGAAGCCTAAAACTTGCAAGCTTCCCACCAAGGACATGAATTATACCGTCTTCATCTTCTATTTCAAACTCACGAGTTATTTTGTCCTCGTTTACGCCATAAACATAGGGAGTGGGTCTAAGCCCGACTTTTGTTGAATATGGCTTAAAACTCCTTATGTTTTTTATAAATTTTTCCGCCGAATGCAAGAGATATTCAACTTCATCTCTGAGTATCTCAACATCATCTGGGTCACCAAAAAAATCATCGTCCGTTGTACCTAATATTGTCCTATCTTCAAGAGGAACGAAAAGTAAATACCTGCCATCTATTGCCTGAAAGCTTATTACAGAGTTCAGAATTTTTCCCGGAAAAACTATATGTATCCCTTTTGTTGGTCTCAACTTATTTTTTTGTCGTTTCCCGAGTGAATTAAAGATAACTTTATCTATCCACGGACCTGAAGCATTTACCACAAGCTTTGCTTTAACTTTTATTTCAGAGTTATAAAGTAAGTTTTTTGCATGTATCATGAAGTTTCCTGTTTCTCTTTCTATTTTTGTAACCTCTGTATGATTAAGAATTTTTGCTCCAAATTCATGTGCAGATATAGCGTTTACAAGTGCAAGCCTTTGGGGATCTACTGTATATTCCTCAGTAAGCACCCCACCTCCATTTGCATAAACTTCTCCTGCTGTTATGTATGAAACTTCATCGGGTTTCAGCTTCATATGTCTTACCGCTCCCCTCATGCGAGAAAATATGTCATATACTCCCATATATATGTCAAACAAAGTTGTCATAAATTTTGGTTTTGCAACTATAATAAAAGGTCTTCTTGATAGCATGTAAGGAACTATTTTTGTAAGAATTCCTGCATCGCGAGACGATGTATATGTTACGAAAACATCGTGTATTATATATCTTGCTCCACCGTGAACCATGCAAGAGGATGCCCATGTTGTTGCCCAACCAAAGTCTTCCTTCTCAAACAAAACGACTCTGAATCCTCTCATTGAAAGATCTCTCGCAATTCCAACTCCATTTATACCACCACCTATTATAGCAACATCATACTCCATTTTTTTACCTCCTTTATTCCTTAAAAGTTTAAGATTTTGTTCAGAGAATAAAAAATTTACTCTTTTCCCGCAATGAGATTTTGTGTAAAAATCTATTTTTTTCTCTGCTTTATATATTTATTTATTTATGATAAAAAAATTTCTTCTCCCCCTTTCTTTTGTTTTGCTTTCAATTTTAGCTTCTAATTGTAGCAGTGAGAATGACCAAGATAGCTCAAATTCAACAGCACAAAAAATTGATTGTAAGGAAGATAATCCAACCATCTTAAAGGATATAACAATAGTTCCAGAAAAGGTATGGATAAATACAGGAATAACTTTAAAAAAAGGCTATGATATAATAATAGAGATTGACGATGATAGAGCTTTGGGAGAGGAAGAAGTTGATCTTTCTAATCCCGTTCCGTTTGTTGGCAGAAAAGCAATAATATACAAAATAGGAGAAGATGGTGTTCCACAACCCGTTGGGAAGAAATCATATATAACTGCAGGAGCAGAAGATGAAAATAAAAACTTATTTTTAGGCTGGAATACAAGAGAACCTCTCATAAAGCAAGTAAAAAACGAAAATGGAGAGGAAATTAAAGAGAAACCTCAACCTATAACGGCGACAGTGAAAATTTTTACTCCAGAAACAGATAAGGTTGTAAGAAGAGTAGCTCTATACGCACCAAGAAATAATTTTTGGACAAATGAAACAAATCCAAGATTTTACTGGGACCCACAAGACAACGCAATAAGATATATCTTTCAAATTTCCGATTACCCGGATTTTAGAAGAGTAGTTGAAACCGTTGAGATATCTGCTTCTGGGGGGCAAGTGAATCCAGTATCTACAATAGGGGGAGGAGTAGGTCAAGTTCAATTTAATCTACAAGAGGGCATATATTGGTGGAGAGTAATAGCCCAGATAAATTTGGGAAGGTCATTAAATCCCGTCCCGGTTTGGACATGCTGGTCTCACCCATTCAGATTGGGGGTTGAACTTGGAAATCCGCCTCAACCTGCAGAAATCATATCACCAAAAGAAGAAGATGTTTTCAAAGTTGGAGATACAATAAACTTTGAATTCACAGTCCAAGATGATCCTTCCTTTGTCTTCTGGAGGATAAGGCATGTAGTATCTGACTGCGATCAACAGCCATCTATAAATCCTAACGATCCAAACTCTGGTAATCCTACTCCCTGGCATGTGTTCCAAAAGAAGCTTGGAGAAGGGAGTCTGAAAGAACTTCCTAAACTTATTGCTTCTTACAAATATGAAAACCTTGAAAGAGGTAATCATCTTTTCAGAATTGAGGTTAAAGATTCAGGGGATGCAACTGGAGTTGGTATAAGAACAACAGATTATAGGACATCAGTTGGATGTGAAGAAACCCAAGAATCCCAACAAGGGACAACTCAACCAACAACTCAACAAGGGACGACCCAACCAATAACAGGGGGAGGAGCGGGAAGATTTAAGTCTCTAAGAAAAGTTTTTTAAAGTTGTTCTCAACAGCTTTTGAAACCTCAGAAAAATCAATATTTTTTATTTGAGCTATTTTTTCAACAACATATTTTACAAATGCAGGCTCATTTTCTTTTTTACCTCTGAATGGCTTTGGGGTTAAAAATGGAGCGTCTGTTTCTGTTAGTATATATTCAAGGGGAGTTTCTTTTGCAACATCTTGAAGGTCATTACTGAAAGTCAAAATGCCAGAAAAAGATATGAAAAAACCTTTTTCAGTGGCTGACCTCATCTCATCTTTTTTCCAAGTAAAGCAATGAAAAACGGCTTTCACCTTACTCTGTGAGAGTATGTCAAGAGCAAAGGAAAAAGCAGAATTCCCTTTGTAAGAACCTCTTGTATGAACAACAACTGGCTTTTTCAATTTTTCTGCAATTTCGACGTGCTTTTCAAAAACTTTGATTTGCAAATCCTGATTATCTCCTTTGAAAAAATCAAGCCCGGTTTCTCCAATTGCGACTATTTTTTTTGTATCTTGATTTTTCTTAATAATCTCTTCGATTTCCTCTACTCTATCAAAATCATCCCGTTGTAGTGGGTGGATTCCGCAAGCTAAAAACACATTCTCAAATCTTGAAAAATCAAGAATTTTTAAGCTATCATCAACGCTGATTCCACAGCACAGAATGAAATTTACTCCTTCTGCTTTTGCATTATTTATCACCTCTTCCGGTGTTTTTGAAATGAGCTGAATATGAGCGTGAGAATCTACCATATATAGAAGCCATTTAACTTATTTTCTCAAATTATCAGTAAGCTGTTCTTCCTCTTATCATAGGTTCTCTCCCGAAAAGTCCTTCATAGCTTGAAGTGTAAAGTATTGCTTCAATCTGTCTTATTGTATCCATAGCAACACCTATAACTATAAGGAGAGCAGTTCCACCGAAGCTGAAAGGTAGATTTAATCCCCTTATAAAGAAAGTTGGAAGGACGCAAATAATTCCTACATAAATGCCTCCCATAAGAGTAAGGCGTGTTATTATCCTATCGAGGTATTCAGCGGTCTGCTGGCCAGGTCTTACTCCCGGGATGAATGCCCCTGCTTTCTGTAAATTTTCAGCAATATCGTAAGGGTTAAAAATTATCCCAGTATAGAAGAATGCAAAAAATATTATCAGAACAAAGTAGATGATGTTGTAAGCAGGAGAAAGTGGGTTGAGAAAGTTAGCAATTTTGATTGCGATCTCGTTTTGCGAGAAAGTGGCAATAGTTAGAGGGAACATAAGTAGTGAGGATGCAAATATTGGAGGAATAACACCTGAAATATTCAATTTTATCGGGAGGTATGAAGAAACTCCCCCTGCTATTTTCCTTCCCAAAATTCTTGTAGCGTACTGGATTGNGATCTTCCTATATGATCCCTCTATATATACTATAAAAGCTACCACAGCANCCATGATTATTCCTCCCATAATCAAGTTCATAGGGTCAAGCTCTCCAAGGCGCATCAAAGTTATAATATTTCCTAAAACTCCTGGGAGGCCTGCGACTATTCCAGTGAATATTATGAGAGAGACTCCATTACCTATTCCTTTACGGGTTATTTGCTCACCTATCCAAAGCAAAGACATAGTTCCAATAGACAAAACTATTCCACTTGATATTCTAAAAAATATACCACCTTTGAGAGCAATTGAACCCGCTCCCGTGAGCGTGTTTTCCAGGGATAATGCCCAGAACATTCCCTGAAAAAAGCTCAGAAACACCGTAAGGTATCGTGTATATTGATTTATTTTCTGTCTTCCCAACTCTCCCTGCTTTTTGAGTTCTTGCAACTTTGGGAAAACCGTGCTCATTATCTCCATTATGATTGATGATGTTATATATGGCATAACACCGAGAGCAAAAACAGAAGCGTTCTCCATAGCTCCNCCAGAAAATAGATTAAAAAGCCCAAGTAATGTACCTTCCGCTCTTGCAAAGAATTCCTTCAAAGCTGAGACATCAACTCCTGGTAAAGGTATAAATATTCCAAGCCTATAAATTGCAAGCATAGCCAACGTAAAAAGAAGGCGATTTTTTAGTTCTGGAACCTTTGGCAACGATACTATTCCGGCTGGTCTCTGCATAGATGAAAAAATAATCCTCTGAATTTGCTTTTCTATTTATCTGAAAAAATCAGAAAGTTCAAAAATTTGAAAAGAAGAAATTATTATAATAAAAAAGAAAGAAAAAGAACTTATTATAAAATAAAAAATATAAAATTAAGGTTTTCAGTATAGCCAAGGTAGCTCAGGCGGTAGAGCGGGTGCCTTGTAAGCACCAGGTCGTGGGTTCGAATCCCACCCTTGGCTCCAATCTCTACATTGACTTCAAATCAGATATTCACATTTTCAAAAATTCTTGAAGTAAGATCAACCAAAAGAACTCAAAGCATAGATATAACCTCTGAAATACAAAAGGTAATTTCAGAAAGTGGAATAAAAGATGGAATAATAACCATCTTCATCCCTCACACAACTTGTGGAGTTTTTATTAATGAAAATTGGGANCCAACTGTTCAAGAAGATATACACTCTTTCCTATCGGAAAATATACCTCAAAATGGAGATTATGCTCACACAGAAGGAAATGCAGATGCTCACATAAAAACAGCTATAATAGGTAATTCTGTCACAATACCGATAACTGATGGAAAAATTCCATGGGGAACATGGCAAGGTATTTTTCTTGCGGAGTTTGACGGACCAAGAAGAAGAAAGGCTATCATAAAAATAATTGGACTAAAATAGAAAATAAAGTAAAATAAAATAAAGAATAGAATAGAATAAAAAATAATATAAAAAAAGATAGAAAATGAAATAAAAAATAGGCAGGTAAGAGATTGAAATAAGTCAAGGTATTACAAGCTAACGCAAAGACAAAAATTTAGAAAATACACTTTTTTACAAAAAACAATAAGTCTCATGGAAAATGATTAAAATAATTAGATTTAAAAGGGGGTAACGTTGGTTGGCTTGAAGTAGAAAATGAAATTAAAAAAAAGAAAAATAAAATAAAAAAATAGGAACGGGAGATTAAAATAAGAGATTAAAATAATTCAGGGTATTACAAGCTAACGCAAAGACAAAAATTTAGAAAATACACTTTTTTACAAAAAACAATAAGTCTCANGGAAAATGATTAAAATAATTAGATTTAAAAGGGGGTAAAGATTTATGGAAGAGAAGACAATTCAAATTGAAGGATTTCCCGCTCCGAAAAATAAACTGAGAATAATTTGCTTTTCTGGTGATATGGATAAGGCATTCGCAGTACTNACCCTGGCTTCAACGGCAGCATCTATGGGTATGGATACTGCTGTGTTCTTTACTTTCTGGGGGCTTTCTTTGATAAAGAAAAACAGAAAGTTCAAAGGTAAAAATCTTATACAAAAGATGATGGAAGTTATGATGCCAGCCGGTATAGATTCACTCAAACTATCTAAAATGAATTTCGCCGGGTTTGGTCCTGTTCTTATGAAAGTTCTCATGAAACAAACGAAATCACCAAACTTACGCGATTTGCTTGAAGCAGCAAAAGAAACAGGAGTTAAATTCTACGCATGCTCAACTTCCTGCTCAATACTCGGTATAACAAAAGATGAGCTTATAGATGAAGTTCAGGAAATAGTCGGGGCAGCAACATTTTTATCGGAGGCAAAAGATGCAACAACTCTTTTCATTTAAGGGAGGCTAATGGTATGTCGCAAGAAAAAGAACAATCCAAGGTAGAAATAAACTATAATCTTGAATTTGATGCAAGAGGCTTAAAATGTCCCATGCCAGTTATAAAGGTAAGAAAAATTCTTCAATCTTTGAAACCTGGAGAAATAATTCTTGTTTTAGCGGATGACCCGGGCGCAAAGAGAGATTTTCCTGCGTTCTGTGCTCAAACGGGTGATGAAATTATAAAATCCGAAGAAGAGAATGGAGTTCTAAAATTTTATATAAAGAAAAAATAGGATACATAAGGTAGATACATAAGTTGCTCACATTTATATCCTGCGTGAAGATAAAATTTCATCTACAAATGCATCTAATATCTTTCTGCTTTTATCATCTATTTCAGTTATCTGAATTCCCATACCAGGTATAACCGATGGTGATGAGGAAGGCGAAACGGACCAACGAACTACGCCACCAAGCTCAATAGGGACATCTTT
>AWOA01000085.1 GCA_000494225.1 Candidatus Calescibacterium nevadense OTU 1 | reverse complement strand
ATAAGATTTGGAAACCTAATAACAAATTGACAAAATAATTAGCCGTTCAAATAATGTTTTTTAGATCCCAATTTATATCTTTTCATCACAAATCCCCTCATATTTAAGTTTTGCTAATTACATTTTATTTTATCAATATAGTTAGACATTCTGCATAGTAGCATTTTGTTAGATTTTACTAAAATTAGTCTATTAAGAATGCTTTATTTATAAGGATTTTTAAGATAAAAAATCATTCAAGTCTTCAAAAAAACTTGTTATGCAGAAAGTCTATTATTTTGGAATTTGGAGTGGATGGTAATTTGTAAGGAAAATTTGGACCCCCCTTGTGGTTTCTGGTGGTTCTTCCTCGTTATTATCACCTTGTAGCGAATAGGAAGGCAAGATAAGGTAGCCAATCCTCTCAATCAAATCAAATCGTCTTATATTTTATCGTAGATTCTTTCAAGTATCTTTGAGACTCTTTCAAGAATTTGAGCCAGAGTTTCAAATCCTTTCCTTTGACCCTCCTCTATCCTTGCTAGTATCTCACCATGCTCTTTGAGAATTTGTAATGAAGCCTTCTGTATTTCAAGTGAGGTCTTATGCACTTCAAGTGAGGCCTTCTGGATTTCAAGCAAGGAATTTTGAGTGTCAAGAATAGCTTTGAGAATTTTACTGTTCTCCCTCCTTATATCTCTTACAAACCATATTATCGTCACAACAGCCGCAGCAATTGTTATTATTGTTATCACCCACTCCATATCCACTATTTATAAATCTTAATTATCTTAAATTATCTTAATTATTAAGTAAGGTGCCATAAATTTTGCAATTTATTTCCTATCTTTCGCTACACTATGATACAGATTAGATAATTTTTTTTCTGTTCTTTGAAATTTTCTACTGACTTGACTACATCCTCATCATCATCGCAACAGAAGGTTTTTTTACCAGCACAACCCGCAAAGCCAAAAGTGAAGAAAACTCCTGCACCTGCACATTCACACGACCGAACAACGCAGAATCGCTGCAACAGAAAACTCATGCCTTCTTGGATCAACTGCTGCTAAAAGTAAAATTAAAAGTTTAACACCAGAATTTCGCAACGGGATGGATAATATTTGACAAAACCCTTGAAAATTAAATTAATTATGGAAATTCTCTATAAAAAATCCCAAAATCGTAGATGGATATTTACAAAATAAAAAAGTTTCACAAAATATGGAAAAAGTTTTACAAAATGATAAAATTAAAGCACCTTTCATGATAGGGTGTGTTAAAGTATGGCGAAGGTAATAACAGAAATGGAAAAGGTAAAAATCGTTCTTCTCCTTTCCTCCCTTCTTTTATTATTATTCTCTTTCTCTTGTAAGAAAAAGAAAGCCACAACACAACCAGAAGGTGATATTTTAATCTCTGGTTTTGTAAAAGAGAGTATTGAGGAAAAGCCTATCATCACTGCAAAAGTTATCTTTGAGGATTCAAGTGGGAAAAAGCTTGCAGAAACTAAAACTGATGAATTTGGTGTATTTTATGCAAAGATCAAAAGGGATGATATAAATTGGAGACCCTGACAAGAACATAGGTTCTTTCCCCGGAGATTTCCAAGCTTTTGACCCAGAATTTTCTCAGGCGTCAGGTTCATCTGATAGAGTTCAACTTGCAACATCAGGGTGGATGGACATAACTTTCAGAGATCAAAGCGGAAATCCAGTTCAGGTTGTAAGTGAGAACAATCCAGCGATTATTATGAGAAAGATACCCGAAAGTCAGCAGAAAGAGACGATAGAGGCTTATAAGAGAGGAATAAGGAGTATTCCTTGGTATTATTATAACGAAAAGGATGGAATATGGGAGAGAGCAAGATTTGATGCAAATGTTATATTATTAAATGAGGATGTGGATGGAGATGGTGTTCAGGAGGAGGTAGCATATGCACAGGTTCCTATAACTCACACATCTTGGTATAATTTAGATTGGCCATTAAATTCAACAGAGTTATGTTTTCAAGGTAAGGTTTTGGATGCAAATGGAAAACCAGCCTCAGGTTTGTATGTCATAGCTTATTCAAGCAGTAGCTATGCTTATACACGAACAGATGAAAAGGGAGAATTCAAACTTTATGTTCCGCAGGCGAAGTTTTACAGATGTTTGGAATGGGGTCAGGAGTGTGAGCGTTTCTGTTGGGGTCAAAATTGCTGGGATTTTTGTTGGACATCATGTAAGAGGTATTCGGATGAGATCTTGGAATATTGGAGATACAAAGTTTTTGCGTCAAATGAGATAGGTAGGGGTATTAGAGTAAAGGAGCGAACGAGGGTTATAGATATAAGCACGGAAGGGAAAGAGAGATATAAGTGTCACGATATTGGGGTTTTGCCTCCGCCTGATATGTATTCTGTAAGTTGTTTGGTAAAAGATAGTTTAGGAAATGCATTGGTGGGAGCGGTTGTGGTTTCGTCAGAAGGTAAAGTAGCAGAAACAGATAATTCTGGAAAATTCAATCTGATTTCAAGGAAAGGGAATTTAGTTCTAACGGTTTCTTATGAGAAGGACGGATTTATCTACAAGGTTCAAAAGAATATTTATGTTGACAAAGATATAACAGAAAGAGATTGTTCAATTGAGATGAGATTAGAACCTGTGAAGGTAAAGTGTTCTGCGTTTATAAACCAAAAGCCAGGGGAAATAGAAGTATTTGCGAAAGGGAACAATGTAAAGACAAGCGAAAAAGATGGGACATTTGAGATAAGCTTACCAAGACCTGTTGATAAAAAAGAGGAGGATGTTAGGCTATTGTATGTAGCGAAGTTCCCAGATGGTTCAACTGAATGGCAGGAGCAGATAATAAAGATAAAGGCGGAAGATCAAGTGGTTGTGTGTGATCAAGGGGTGAATTTTGAGTATAATGAGGTATGTGTAAAAGGTAGGGTTGAGAACGAAGAGGGAAAAGGTATAAGGGGTGTATATGTTTTAGTAGGAGGGAGAGCACCAGTTGTAACAGATGAGAGTGGATTCTTTGAGGTTCAAGGAGGTAGAGCGAAAAAGAACAATGAAGGTAAGTATCTTTATAAAGTAAAGCATATATATTTTGGGGTATTTGGGAAGGAAGAGATAGAGAAGGAATATGAGGCTAAGGGGACAGAATGCATATGGGAGGAACAGGAGATAGATACTCGCCCTGCGTGGGTGATAGGAGTGGTTAGGAGTAAAAGAGGGAAAGGTATAGGTGGAGCGAAGGTAGAAACAGAATTTGGTCAAGTAGATTACACAAATGCGGGAGGTCAATTCAAGTTAAAAGCTCCTGTAAATAGCAAAGTAAAGATTTATGCAAGTTATGGTGGAGCAACAACGGAGGTAGAGGTTCAGACAAAGGAAAAAGGCTCAACAGCATCAGTGGATATAATTTTGAATATAGAAGATTTAGCACCAAAGGTAAAGGTAATAGGATTAGGTAAGGCAAAAGCTGGGAGTAAGTTAAGATTTAAGATAGAGGTAACAGATGATTCAGAAAAGGTAGGATATGAGATAGGAATAAAGGATTGGGGATTTGGAGAGAGAGGAGAAATAAAGCTTGAAGGAGGTGTAGGAATGAAGGAATTTGAGATAGAAGTTCCAGTTGGAGCAAGATCTGCGGATTTGGAGATAGGGGTGAAAGATGAGGGAGGGAATGAAGATAAAGTATTGTTGAAGGTGGAAGTAACCGAAAGGAATAGAGAGCCAGAGATATTAAGGATAGATATTGATGGAGAAATTTGGATAGGAGGAAGGTTTATAGCGTCAGTTGTAGGTTATGATCCAGAAGGAGACCAGATGAGTTATGAATGGGGAATAACGAGGGAAGGAGGAAAGGAATATGGGAGTTGGATAATGGGATATGGAGCAACAGCGGTGGTGGAGATCCCGGAGGAAGCGAGCGGAGGGATTTACTTTATAAATGTAAGAGTTAGGGATAGTGAAGGAGGAGAGAGAAGTTTTGTAAGGGAGATAAATATAACAAAGAAGATAGAGGTAGGAGAAAGAGTTTGCATTCCTACGGATGAGATATGCGATGGAAAAGACAATGACTGCAACGGTTTGATAGACGATGGAGTTTTACTTGTATTCTACAAGGATTTGGATCAAGACGGATACACAGATGGGACGATGACAATGGGATGTTCAGCTCCGACCGGGTATGTTTCATCAGCGACATCTGGGGATTGCAATGACAACGATCCGAATATAAACCCGGGAAAAGCAGAAATATGTGATAGTAAAGATAATAACTGTAATGGACAAATAGATGATGGGTTCAATGTAGGACAAATTTGTAGTGTTGGTATAGGAGAGTGTGCAAGGGAAGGGCAACTGATATGTAAAGCAGATGGTTCAGGAACAGAATGCAATGTTTCCCCAGGAGAGCCAACAACAGAAATATGCGATGGAAAAGACAATGACTGCGATGGACAAACAGATGAAGATAATGTTTGCTTATCTGGAGGGACTGGTGGAGGAGGAGATAGTGGTGGAATTGGTGGAGGAATGAGTGGAGCAAGATTGGGTGCAGGGGGTTATCACACCTGCGCTATAAAAGAAGATGGCTCTCTTTGGTGCTGGGGTGCTAACTGGGATGGTCAGCTTGGAGATGGAGGAGCAAATTATCCAAATACCAACACCCCAGTTCAGATAATGTCATCAGGAGTGGTAGCTGTTTCTTTGGGTGGTTATCACACTTGCGCTATAAAAGAAGATGGCTCTCTTTGGTGCTGGGGTAGGAACGATTCTGGTCAGCTTGGTGATGGAACTAATACAACTAGATACACCCCAGTTCAGATAATGTCATCAGGAGTTTCTGCTGTTTCTTTGGGGTTGTATCACACTTGTGCGATAAAAGAAGATGGTTCTTTATGGTGCTGGGGTGATAACTATTATGGTCAGCTTGGGGATGGAACTAATACAAATAAAAACACGCCAGTTCAGATAATGCCATCAGGAGTTTCTGCTGTTTCTTTGGGGGATGAACACACCTGTGCAATAAAACAAGATGGGTCTTTATGGTGCTGGGGTAGGAACGATTATGGTCAGCTTGGAGATGGAACTTATTCTTCGGGTAGCTCCACCCCAGTTCAGATAATGTCATCAGGAGTTTCTGCTGTTTCTTTGGGGGAGATACACACTTGTGCGATAAAGCAAGATGCCTCTTTATGGTGCTGGGGTCGGAACTATGATGGTCAGCTTGGGGATGGGACAGCATGGAGGAATACACCTACTTATATTATGAATTTGGGTTCGGGTGGAGGTTCTGCACCTTATATTGTAAAAATATCAGGAGAGTTTGAAGAAATAAGTGGTAAGGGGATAAGAGAGCGAGTGAAGTTTGGATGTTCAAGTGCAAATTTTGCCTATTACTTTATTTATCTGATTTTTCCTGCTCTTATTTTGTTTGCTTTGCGAAAATTCAAACTCA
>AWOA01000084.1 GCA_000494225.1 Candidatus Calescibacterium nevadense OTU 1 | reverse complement strand
TGGATGTTCAAGTGCAAATTTTGCCTATTACTTTATTTATCTGATTTTTCCTGCTCTTATTTTGTTTGCTTTGCGAAAATTCAAACTCAAAAGTAATAAGTAGTATTTCTGCTCTGAACCGAACAATTTCCTATAAAATAAAGAAGATTAAAACAAAAATTCAATATTAAAACAAAAATTCAATCTGAAAATTCAATTTTTGATGTAAAATATATATGTCTATTATGAATAAGAAAAGAAAGGTGAAAGGAAAGAAGACAGAAAGAAATTTGAGAAAAAGGGAGACAGGATTAGACAAAATAGAGAGAATGCTCAAAGACTTCTTAAAAAGTATGGTTGAACTTAGAAAAAGTATAGCTGAACTTAGGGAAGCTCAGAAGAAGACAGATGAGCAGATGAGACTAACAGACGAGAGATTAGAGAAGTTCAAAATGGAAACTCTTGAACAGATGAGAGAAAAAGCTGAGAGATTAGAGAAACTCAGAATGGAAACAGAGAAGTTCAAAATTGAAACATTTGAACAGATGAGACTGACTGACCAGAGAATTGAAAAACGTATCGGGAAGCTTACCGATACTCAGGGATTGCTCTGTGAGTCTCTTTCAGAAAAGGTATAATAAATAAAATTTCTTGAAGGTTTTGCCTCTCTATCGCTCCAACATGATATATGCTCCTGCTTATTTCATAGTTTCATAGATAGAAAGAGATTTGCTATTTTTTGCCAATTTGTTATAAAAGAGCAATGCAGAATAAATAACCAAAGTCAAATTTTCAAATTCAATAAAGTGAAACTTTCTTGAAAAAATGCTCCATTTTTTATAAAAATGATTAGACTTCTGCGAAATAGTCTAAAAATACGCCCAGTCGCTTGATATAGAGTTTAGAGGATTTCTACCTGTTAAAAGTTGTTTTCTTGCTCTCTCAAAGTGAATTTTTGAAGTTATTTCGCAGTCTATTTTATATTTTCTTAAAATTTCAAAAAGGGAACACTGTAACTTTACTTTATTGCGCAGGTAAATAGAATAGTAAGTTTGATTTATTTCCCCTAAATAACAAAAATGAAAGAAATGAAAAAGCAAAGAAGAATCACCGCAAAAAAAGGAATAAAAAGATTTGACCCAATTTTGAAGGAAATTATTTCCCATTCAATAGGAAAAATCATTGAATTAGCTACGGGAGAAAAATTAAAAGCAGAGAGAAAAGTCAAAATTTTACCAGAAGAAATTAGATTTTTGAAAACTTTACGTGCTGATTTCTTACTTGAAGTTTCAGATAAAATATTTCACATAGAAATCCAAGCTCAAAAAGATAAAACTTTACCTGAAAGAATGTTCAAATATTTCTTTGCAATAAGAGAAAATATGGAAAAGAACCTATCCAGATAGTTCTTTTCGTTGGCAAAGGTAATCCTCCTCACAATACTCTTAAACTTCACAACTTATCTTTCAATTTCATCTTGGTAAATATGAAGAAAATAAACCCTGATATGTTCTTAAAAAGTGATAAACCCGAAGAGATTGTTTTAGCTATCTTAGCGGGGAAATTCAAAGAGAAATATAAGATAATCAAAGATGTTATAGAAAAGATAACAGAATTGAGAAAAGAGAGGAGAAAGTTATAAAATATATTGATGGTATAAGCTTTTTAGCAAGCTTATTTGATATTAAGATAAAATTAAAAAGTATGCCAATTCAGGTAGATATAACAAAAACTTTTTTATATAAAGAGGGAGAAAAAAGAGGATTACAAAAAGGGCTGAAAGAAGGTCTAAAAGAGGGGCTGAAAGAAGCAATCGCGATGTAGTTCAAGTAAAGTTTGGTCAATCAAAATCAAAGTATGTAAAGAAAATTTTAGGAAAGATAGACGATATAAACCAATTGAAAAAAATAAAAAAGGAAGTGATAACGGTTAAAAGCTGGGATGACTTTATCAAATCTATCAATTCCCAGAAATAAATCCAAACCTTTTAGAGATTGAAATTTTTCCTTATCTTATTTTTCACCTCCTTTAATCAAAGTAAAAAATTTTCCTTATTTTGCACTAATATATAAGTTTTAGTTATGTATAATGCGATTGTGATGAAAGGGTCTATGAGAGAATAGAAAAAGAAAAGAGAGACTTTTATTTTAAGAAGTGAAACTCTCTTGAAAAAATGACCCATTTTTTTGTAAAAATGATTATATTTTCATTACTTTAAAATTAGAAGAAGTGAAAAGGGGTAAAAATACAATGATGGAAAAGTGGTGGGAAATAATAATAAAAACAAAGAGAGGGAATAATAATAAAGAATGATAACAATATATTCAGTGTATTTCATTTGGAGTGTTAATTTTTGTTCTTTTAGGTTTTCCATTGCAGAGTTGTCAGAAAAAGTCAGAGGGAAAGGGAACAACTGGAACTGGAAATGAAACGAATTTTGCGAATCCAGACAACGCTATAACTAAAATCTCCGGGAGTCTTTCGGTAGGTCCTACTAATTCTATTATAACATGTCGTATCTCTACAGAGGACATGATTACAGAGCGTATGATAACTGGTCGCATAATTACAGGACACATGATAACAGTGCGCATACTTACTGGACGTATGATGACTCCACAACTTAACTGCTGTGTCAAGAGATTTTAATCCTCTTTTCATTTCTATCTTCTAAAAATTTAAAAAATAATTCCTTAAATTCTTCTTTCTCTAACCTTCTCAACGATAAGTATAAACTCTTAAATTTAAATAATTTCCATTCTACTTCAATAATATTTTTTATAAGAAGATAAGATAAGTAAAGATATCTGTATTGCTTACCATAGTATTCACCCCCTTTCCTTTGATTTGACAATTTTTATTTTATATCAAAAAAAGAAAAGAGGAAAGGGGGTGGCTTTATTTTATTTTGAC
>AWOA01000083.1 GCA_000494225.1 Candidatus Calescibacterium nevadense OTU 1 | reverse complement strand
ACAATCTTCTCGGTTTATCTCCTCGGCGATGGCGTTAAGATTGATATCCCTTACTTACTGGAAAATGAAGAAAAAATAAAATCCATAATAAAAAAAGGAACTCCTCCTGGGGACTACAAAATATTTGTTGAAATAGGAAATGGAAAAAAAGCTTCTTCCCCCCTAAAAGTACTTAGACTTCCCTTACCCACCATAGAAAAAGTTTCAAGAGATAAATTATCAAACACGTCAGAGCAAATTCTGATCTTGGAAGGGAAAAATTTCCAAGAAATATCCAAGGTTTATATCGGCGATAGGGAGGTTGAGTTTTCTTTCTCTGAAACTCAGATTGTCATAAAAATTCCCCCTGATCTACCACCCGGAGAATACAACATAAAAGTTGTAAATTCGGAAGGAACACCAGCAGAGTTCTCAAAGATCTCCATTGTTCAAGGAGCAAAAATACAATATGAAATCAAAAAACCACAAAATATATTTGCAAACTCATCTACATTTGTTTCATTAATCGTTTCAAATAAAGGAGGAACCAAAGTAAAGCTCAATATCTCTCTCAAAATCCAAAACAAAGAAAACCATGTAGAAATCGAACTAGCCCCCGATGAAACAAAAGAAGTTTTATTTGAAGTATATTTACCATCATCAGAAGTAGAATTTGAAATTTCAATTTATGGAGAAGATGATTTTGGAGGAAAAATTTCTTTGTCTTCAAAAGATTCTTTAATAGCAAACTGCTCACTTGAAATATGTGACGGCAAAGATAACGATTGTGATGGGCAGATAGATGAAGAAGTAAAATTAACTTTCTACAGAGATCAAGATGGAGATGGTTATGGAGATCCAAATATACAGATACAAGCTTGTTCCCAACCCCCAGGATATGTAAATAATTCTGACGATTGTGATGATGCCGATCCAAATCAAAAACCAGGAGCTATATGGCTTAAAGATTTCGATTCCGATGGTTTTACAGATGGGACAACACAGATATCGTGTATAAGACCTCCGGGATACGTGCTATCTGCAAATATAGGAGATTGTAATGATTTAGACGCAAATATCAATCCTGCAAAAGCAGAGATATGCGACGATATAGACAACAATTGTGATGGACAGATAGATGAAGGAGTAAAATTAACTTTCTACAAAGATTTGGACTCCGATGGATTTACAGATGGAACATCACTGCTTGCTTGCTCAGCTCCTACTGGATATTCCCCCTACGCTATAGCTGGAGATTGTGACGATTCTGATCCATTCATAAATCCTGGAGCTTCTGAGGTATGTGGGAATTCCCAAGATGAAGATTGTGATGGAAATGTGGGAAAATTTGCTTATACAGATTCAGATGGAGACACTCACGCTCCTGACTCTATCTCCTCTTGCGTAAATACAGTCTCTTTCCCCGGGCAAATAACAGCTGAGCAGGCAAGCAGCACTAATGATTGTGATGATAATAATCCTAATCTAAATCCTAACACTACTTGGTTCAAAGATGCTGATGGAGATGGTTATTATCCTGACGGAGGAAGCCAAGTTTCATGCTCTGACCCTTATCCCGAAAATTCTACCTATGTAGCTATCCCTGGTGGCGATTGTGATGATAATAATCCTAATCTAAATCCTAACACTACTTGGTTCAAAGATGCTGATTTAGATGGCTTCTATCCATCTGGTGGTAGCTCTGTTTCCTGCTCCAATCCCTTCGCACCTTCTAACGCCACCTACATTGCTATCCCAGGTAATGATTGCAATGACTCTGACCAAAATATATTCCCAGGTGCTCCTCTGAATTGCAATAATGGACAAGATAATGATTGCTCTGGAAACATAGAAACTTGGGCTTACACTGATGCCGATGCCGACCTATTCGCTCCTAATCCCTCTTCTTCCTGCGTTGATATCGTTAATTTCCCTGGACAAATCACCGCTGGCTATGAGCTTGGCACTAATGATTGCAATGATAATGACGCTTCCATATACCCAGGTGCTCCTCTGAATTGCAACAATGGACAAGATAATGATTGTTCAGGCAATGTTGAAACTTGGGCTTATCAAGATATTGATGGAGACACTCATGCTCCCAACTCTGTGTCTTCATGCGTTGATGTGGTTTCTTTCCCAGGGCAAATCACAGTTGGAGACCAAGCCAGCACTAATGATTGTGATGATAATAACTCCTCTATATACCCAGGTGCTCCTCTAAATTGCAACAATGGACAAGATAATGATTGCTCAGGCAATGTTGAAACTTGGGCTTATCAAGATTTTGATGGGGATACTCATGCTCCTAACTCTACTTCCTCATGCGTAGATTTGGTTTCTTTCCCAGGACAAATCACAGTTGGAGACCAAGCCAGCACTAATGATTGCAATGATAATAACTCCTCTATATACCCTGAGGCTCCTGAAATATGTGATGGTATTGATAATAATTGTGATGCTCAAATAGATGAGGGGTTGGTAGGGTGCGATATCCCCCCTTGCCCAACATCTTCCACTGCTCAAGCCTTCCTTGAATCATCTACCGGTGATGTAAGTATAACGATTCAGTGGAATGATATTGCAACAAATGAAGATGGTTTTGTTGTAGAAAAAAGTAAATCAAGTGATTTTTCATCGTCAGTATCATTCGTAATACCCTCAAATACAACGAGTTTTACCCTTGATTTTGAAGAACCTCTTACCAGATTTTATTTTAGAGTGTATGCTTTTAACTCATCTGGAAATTGCTCCCCAATAGCAACAACTTCGGTATTTACCCCTCCCGGACTCCTCTGGGCTTACCCAATTACAGGAGCTCCGGTGGACGACCATGGCTTTACAATAAATCCAAAAATGTTTGACCTAAATTCGGATGGAAAAAAAGAAATCATAGCAGCAGACGAAGAGGGATACATTTACGCTATCTCGACTTCTGAGTATAGTTTTGAAATAAGCCCAATAGCATTATGGGTCACAAGACCCGGGGGAAATGTAAGGATTTCAACACCCGCAGTTGCAGTATATCAAGGACAACCAACAGTTATTGTAACAAATCAGACAAACAGGAGAATTTACATCTTAGACCGAAACGGTTCTCTCAAAAACAGTATAAATCTTCCCCAAACTCCCTATCCACCTATAATAACTGATTTTAACGAAGACCTACTACCTGATATATTGGTCTCAATTGGAACCGGAGGTATAAGAGCTTTCTCATTTGACGGAAGTGGTATATTCTCTATTCCTGTAGCCGGAGAGTCTTTTTTCTTCCCAGCAATATTTGAGTATAAAAGTAAATCCACATATATTGTGGTAGGGACCGACCAAAAAAGAATAAAGGCTTTCCTTGGAGGCACAAATATATTAGAAATTCCATTACAATTCACTCCTTTTGCGCATATTTCGACATTCAAGATAGGTTCTTCGTCTCGAGCGGTTTTCAGCACAGACGATGGATCTTTACATATAATGAACTTGGTAAAAAACCCAATTATTAAGTTCAGCACTCCCGATATTGTAGTTGCAAAACCTGCATTTTACGACTTCAATAATGACGGAACCCCAGATATAGCAATAAACTCTGGGACCTTTCTCTATCTTATAGATGGGAAAACAGGAACAGAAATCTGCTCATTCGATTTAGGTTTAACATCCTATTCCTCACCCGCAATTTTGACAGATCCTGTTTCTGTTATCGTAGGAACAGATGGAGGGGATATCTTCGCTATAAATCCAGATTGCACACAAAGATGGGTTTATAATGAATTAGGTCATCAAATCAGGTCTTCCCCTCTCGTTGCAAACATAGATGAAGACAGCGAAATAGAAATTGTAGTGGGAACAGAATCAGCAGCAGGTGCTAAGATACTGATATTAACAAGCGATGGCTCACTTGAAAGTCAAATACTTTTATTAGGTTCAATGAGATCATCGCCAAAAATGGGAGATATAGATGGTGATGGAATATATGAAATTGTAATTGGAACAGATGGAACAACACTACTAGGTGGGGGGATATATGTATTATCTTGCCCTACAAATTGTGCTTCTTCTGATCTCAAAAGTTTTCTTAGCACATCATGGGGAGGAGTGAGAACTACTCCTCTTTTATATGACCTAAACAATGATGGATTTTTAGATATAGTTTTCGCAGGTGATAACGAAATACTATACGCATTATCAGGAACTTCAATAATTAATTATTCTTCCTGTTCTTCTCAACCTCAAAACTGCCTTCTATGGAGCTCTGAGCTAACACGTGTTGGTATAATTAGTGCAAGAGCTATCTTTCCATCTTCTCCCACTTTGTTTATAAAATCAGGTTCGCCACACATAGCTATCGGTTCCGATTTAAGAGGTATATATATAGTAGATGGCATGAACGGGAACATAGTTCAAAACTTAAATGTGTGCAACAGAAGTTTTTCCTCCCCCGCAACACTTGACTACAATAAAGATGGGCAAGCTGATATAGTCATAGGTTGTGACGACAAAAAGGTCTATTTCATATCTACTACAGATTATTCTGTGCTGAAAGTTGAAGGGACAGGGAATAGAGTAAGGGGCTCGCCTGCCTTATATGATATAGATTTAGATGGAAACAAAGATATAGCAATAGGCTCTGAAGATAATAATCTATATGTATTCAACGGAGAAAAAATACATGTATGCTCTACAAATCTTGGAATAAACATTTCCACTGGTATGGCAATCTATGATAATAAAATTTTAGCTTCGTCGGATCTTAGTTCATATATCACAAGAGCGGATGATTGTTCAACAGTAAGTAGTGCATCTTACCCCATACGCCCGGGGGCATCTTTTGGTATTTACAAAGAAAGTGGTATTCCAAGGCTTGTATTTGGTTCGGGAAACAGATTTTTTGTTTCTGATGAATCTTTTAACGAAATATATCCTTTCCCATTCACATTCTCTGATGCCGTGAGAATTTCATCACCAGTCTTGGGAGATATAGAAGGAGACGGCTCACTTGAAGCCTCAATAGCAGTAGGAAGTTCTTCAGGACAACACCGGATATTTACATACAGAATAACAAGGGATGTAGGTTTTGAGATAGTTTGGGGAGAGTTTGCTCACGATAGATATAATTCATCTTTTGCTGATCAAAAAGAAAATCAGCACTTTTCACCTCCTATGAGAGATTTTATTCAAACTCCGCAAAAAGAGATAATAGATGTAGATGTAGGGTGTTCATCATCATTTTACACAAATATAACTACTATTTTTGTATCTGTTGTGATATACTTTATTGTCATAAGGAGAAAATTCAACCAAAAAAAGCAAGGAATAAAAGAAAAGATAAAGCAAAAATAAAAAAGCAGTAATAAAAAAGAAACTAGAAGAATAAATAATAGAAGATAAGGAAGAAAAGAAAACAAAGAATAAATAAAAAAGGGAGCATATATGGAAAGGAAGCTAAAAGTTAAGGTATATTTTGTGGGATTATCAGATGACAAAATAGGTATAATAGAACGAATAATATCAGGATTTTTTATTTTGGAAAGGAGCACTGATTTTGCTTCCGCTGATATAATTTTTATCACGAGAGAAAATGTACCTCAAATAGATAATGTTGAAGTTGAAGATTTTAAGCCAATATTCTTATTCTCTGAAAAGAAACTCCCCACTGATGAGATGGTAAAACTTGTAGGAAGAATAAGAGATGTAATAACTCCCGATGATATCCATAGATTACCATTTTTAATCAAAAGAGAACTGAGGGAGAAAATATCAATGAGATTGAAATGGTCTCAGATGAAATGGCTCCAAACGTATGATAAAATCAGTGATCTGCCGGCAAGAGAAAACTTTCTGCTGAAGATAAAAGATGTTTTAGAAAACAGTGTGAAAAAGGAATTTGCAATGTTCCTTATAAGATTAAGTAATCTTGATATTATAAATACTAATCTTGGTTCAGATGCAACCAATAGGATAATAAGCATCGTGGCAGAAGAGATAAAAAAACTCTCATCGTATGGAGACATAGTAGGTAGGGTGTCATTCAGAGATTTTGCAATTTTCAAGGAATTAAAAGAAGGCAACTCTGAAAAAGAAATCCATAGTTTTTCAGAAAAAATTTTGCAGAAATTGACAAAATATATAGACTATGAAGGAATAAGGTTAAAAGTTTTGCCAAGCATAGGGATAAGTTTGTTTCCTGCGGACTCACAATTTGCCGAAGATCTTTTGATGTTTGCAGAAAAAGCCTCAACCGAGTCGGAAGGAAGGGGCTCAAAAATAACAAAGTTTTCCGATCTTCCAAGAGGAGAGATTATAGGGGAAAAGAAATTGATATCTCATATATTTAAAGCATTAAAGGAAAAAAGGCTCTACATGGTTTATCAACCAATATTTTATATGGATGACTTCAAAAGGATAGGAATTTTCGAATCTTTACTGCGATATGGACAAAAGGACATGGGCATTGGACCAGACATATTTATAGCACTATCAGAAAAAATCGGAGCAATAGAGGAAATATCAGGATACATTCTCAACGAGGTCTTTGAAATTGCATCGAAGTTAAAAAAGTACCATTTCTCAATCAACATATCACCAAAACACCTTACTATACCTAAAATATATTCTCTAATAATAAATGGAGTAAAGAGATTTAATATAGAGCCTCAGAGAATAATCTTTGAGATAAGCGAAAAATCACTATACACTGAGATCATTAGTGCAAAAGATGTAATAGAAGAATTAAAGAAAATAGGTTTCAGATTTGCAATAGATGATTTCGGTTCAGGTCAAAGCTCACTTTCCCCGCTGAGAGAAATACCATTTGATATCCTAAAAATAGATACAAGCATAATAAAATTGGATAGAAAAAAAGAAAAAGAAAATAAAAACATAGATAGCATAGACGATTTCGGTAAGCTGCTCATAAAATCGGTAATAGAAGCTGCAAAAAAAGCAGGTAAAAGAATAATAGCAGAAGGAGTAGAAACAGCAGATGATTTAGAAGAAGCGAGAAAACTTTACTGTGATATGGTACAAGGATACATGTTTTCATTTCCACTGAAACAAAAAGAAGTTTTCAATTTACTCGTTCAGTTAAACCGATAAATCCTTTATTAATTCTTCATATTATCTTTTATTAATTTCTCTATGCTCTATCTTTTTTTATTTTTTCAATCTATCTAAAGACTCCTTCAAAGCTTTTTCTTCATCTCTAACAAAGAGCTGTTTTAGCTGCTTAGCTCTTTCATAATGCTTATGAGCATCTTTGACAACTCTTATAACTTCATTCATATCAAAAGGCTTCTTGAGGCACGTGTAAGCACCTGACTTTATAGCTTCCCTAAAAGCTTCCGCGGAAGGATATCCTGTCACAAGTATTATTTGAGCATAGCTTTTAAGATCATTTTTTGCTTTCTTGATAAAATCAAGTCCACTCATACCCGGCAAATTCTTATCTAAAAGAACAACGACTATATCTTGATCGAATTGAAGTTTTTTCAATCCAATTTCAGCTGTAGGAGCCCACTCTGTATCATACCCTTCAAGTTGGCATATCTCCGCCAACACATCTGCTACATCCCTTTCATCATCCACTATAAGCACCTTACTCATAATCATAATATTTTTTTCTGTTCTCTGTAGTTCTTTTTTATCTTACTAAAATTTCATTTGGCAAAATTATTTCAAAAACCGTTTTCATATCTTTGAGCTGTTCATACATAATATTATCATTTCTCATTTTGTACTTTGAGAGAGTTTTATTATTAATTAATCTTATTTTTCCTCCAATTTCTGATAGAAGCTTTTTCACTATATACAGTCCCATTCCTGTTCCCTTCCCTTTTGTTGTGAAGAAAGGAGAAAATATCTTTCTCCTTATATTTTCTGGAATCCCGCATCCAGAATCGGCGATGAATATACTAAGTTTGTTGTTTTTCTTTTCACACCATATTCTTATTATTTTTTTCTCAGAATTCTCAAGAGCGTCTGCTGCGTTTGAAATGAGATTTATAAAAACCTGATCCATCAACTTTCTTTTGCATCTCAGTTTTATTTCGGGGATCTTAACCTCAAAATCTATCCCGGAAAGTTTCCTCATAAGAAGCTTCCTGGCAAATTCAATTGAATCACTTATAAAAAATTCCTCCTGTTCAAATTCTAACTCCCCTTTATAGAGTTTTCCGAAAGTTTCTATCATATCACTCATTTGGTTGATCAAATCAACAATTTTCAAAAACTTATCTTTTGCTCTACTATCAGATGTTATATGGGCTCCAATTTCAGCATGTCCCTTTATAGCTGAAAGATAACCTCTTATATCATGCATTATAGAAGATGTTAGCAAAGATAATTCCACTAACTCCTCTAATCTTTTTTCTCCTCTCATCCTTTTTCTCTCCTCACAAAAACATTTATTCTTAATTATTGCCTCTCTATTAAATCTACCTATTTACATCTACTACTACTATTACATTTAATTTTAATTTTAAAACACTGGTAATTCCTCATTTTATTCTGCTTAAACATACACATACCTTATCACCTAATTTCTCTCTATTATTTACTCCAACTCCATACAACATCGTAAGATAGCTCAAATAAAATAATTTTGAGTATTTTCCCCAGAGTTTGCTTGAGAAAAAATTTCCTCGCAACACAATGTGAAGCAACATAATGTGAAACCTGATTAATATGAAGTATGAATGGACTCAAGATACGACATTTAACAGTACAGATAACATTTTTTGAGTGTTCACCTTCTAAAAATTAATAGATTTTATTATATAGAAAAATTAAATTTTTATTATGAAGATATTTCATAAAGTTCTTTTGATTTCTATAATATTGGTTATATGTTCGGGAGGGTTTTCATCTTTATGGGGGATACTTTTTGTCAAAAAGGAATACGAAGAAAGGATTCAGAATATGTTATCTTTCACAGCAGAAAATATATCCGATGCAATTTCAAGGTACATTTCCTCAACCACTACAACAGTGCTCTTATCTATCAAAAAATTCGATGAAATTCCCGAAGATAAAAGGTTCACAATATTTTCTGAGTTACTTCAAAATTTCAGAAATATAGTTTTTATAAGCGACGGGAAAATAAGCGTTGGAGATTTGAGGTTTGCAAATATAAATGTTGAAGATGGGCAAAGAGAAAATTTTTTCATTAGAAATGGTTTCATCGTTTTCAGCGACAAAATTACAATAGCAATAGACAGTTCTCCCATAAATCAAATAATACAATCTTTTTCTGTTGGAACAGGAGGTGAAATACTTATCGAGGAAAACCTTGAAGGAGCAGCTGGAATAATAAAAGAAGATGGTAAAAACATAAAAGCTTTCAGGAAAATAGGTCAAACCCCAATATATGCTGTCGTATCTTTACCATATTCAGAAATAAACAAAACTTGGAGAAAAATTCAAAGCAGGGTAGTTCTTTTCACATCCTTAGGTGTTTTAGTTTCTGTTCTCGTCTCATTTTTTCTTTCACGCGGCATAACAAAACCTCTATCAAAAATATCAGAACTTGCAAGGAAATATTCAAAACTTGATTTTTCAGAAAAAGTTATATCTGAAAGAAGAGACGAAATAGGAGAGGTTACAAGAGCTTTCTATACTATGATATCTGAAATAGAGAAAGCGTGGGAAGAGCTTAAATTATGGAACCTTGAACTTGAAAAGAGAGTGGAAGAAAGGACATCTCAACTCAAAAAGATGCACGAAACTTTACTTGTAGCGGAAAAAATGGCCTCAGTTGGAACACTCGGAGCAGGTGTCGCTCACGAAATAAATAACCCCCTCGCATCCTCTATTGGTTTCATTCAAATCATAAAGGCTAAAATACAGGATGAGAATGTACAAAAATATATCTCACGGGTTATCCCAAATCTTGAAAGAATAAGGAATATAGTCACAAGAATGTCTTATTTTGCAGAGGTACAAATGAAGGCAGAATTCATACCCTTATCACCAGAAAAAATAATTTCGGAAGTTATTGAAGAATATAAGGATAAGGGAAAAGAAATAGAAGTTCAATTAGGAGAAACAGAAAACATATATGCTGATGAAGAACAATTCAAAGTAGCAATCTCGGAGGTCATAAAGAATGCGTTTTTGGCTTCAAAATCAAAAATAAAAGTTATACTTGGTCAAACTGAAAAAACCATATACATAAAGATAAGCGATGACGGAGAGAAAATACCAGATGAGTTCAAAACAAAAATTTTTGACCCGTTCTTTACTCTAAAAAAATGGGAAGGTGTAGGGCTCGGATTAACAATAGCAAAAACGATAATACTAAACCTCAAAGGAGATATCAATTTAGAAGATGACAACAAAACATTTAAAATAGAGATCGATAAAGAAAAGAATAGAGAAATAAAGGAATTCTTAGAGAAAGAGGAAATTAAAAAACCAAAGACTCACCTGGTTTGAGGGAAGAAGGTTTAATTATGATGGGTAGAATTGAAAATATAGATAAGCGTTCCAGAAAAGACTTAATTATAAATTCAATAATATCACTTTTTATCGTCATAGCATACTTCGCAATTTCCTTTTACACTTTTTACGAGCTTATAAAAGAGCCCCCGTCTATAACATTAGTAAAAGGAGATGTAAAAATATTTGTAAACGGTATATGGATTCCTCTGAGAGCTGGATTATCTGCTGACAAAATTAAAAATTTTAGTATGAAGGTTGAGCGAGGAGAAATTTCAATAGGAGAAAAAGTTAAAATTAGAGCAGATTATGCTGAAATAGAAATATCCGAAGATGAGATAAAAGTCGCAAAGGGCAAAGCAGAAATAAAAATAGAAAATAAAAATTTTGAATTGAACGAAGATGAAAAAATTAAGGCAAAAATAGAAATAGGTGAAATAAAAGAAAAGGGTAAAATAATGAAAACCCAAGAAGAACAAAAAAATAAAATCATAGAAGAAGAGGAAATTAAAATTTCTCAACAACTGGAGAAAAAGAAATTAAGGATAACTACCGCAAAAATAAACCAGGAAGGAAAATGGGTAAAAATAGAAATAGAAGGAGAAAACGTAAAAAAAATTTTTGTGAATGGTATTCCATACTATTCTGGAAGCGGAAAGTATAATATCTCAATTCCTTTTGAAGAGGGCGAACATGAGCTAAAAATACTAGCAGAAGGAATTGGTGGGGAAATTGAGGTTATCAAAAAAGAAAAAATATTAGTTGACATTACTCCACCAAAAATTAAAATGAAAAGTATAAAATGGGAACTATAAGTAAAAAAAATGGGAACTATAAGTAAAAAAAATGCCTACGATAAAACTCAACTTATTATTATTTTTTATCATATCACAGTTTATACTTACAGAAAATGAGTTCGTTTGTGGTATTCAGGAAGAATTCTATCTTGTATCAATTTCACAGAGCTCAATTCATGACACAATAGAGAAGATCGAAGGAATAGAAAATCAGAAAATAAAAGATTCAGTATGGAAGCTAATATATAATGATGAAAACGAATTTGAGGTTATATATAAGGATGGAAGAAAAGAAAAAGTAGCAATTCAAAAAAAATGCTTCATAAGAAAAAAAAGACCCCCAGAAATTAATTTCATATCACCTGAAATCATTGAATTGATCTTTGACATACCCCCAGGCGATGAAATAAAAACAGAAGTATCATTAGGACAAATAACAGAAATAAAAAAAGAGAAAGAAAAGTTAAAAGTAAAGTATAAAAGGGCTAAAAAAACACCTCACGAAGATATAATTTTTATCTCATCAGCAAAAAATTCAGAAGGTAAAGAAGAAATATTTTATTTTTTTGATAAAATAAAAATACCAGCAAAATTAGCACTTGAGGGGGAAACCGAACCTGAATGTCGTGGGAAAATAAAAATAGGAAAAAAAGAAATTGAATTCGTATCAGACAAAAAAGGAAAATTTTCTGTATCATTTTATGTCAATCCAGGTGATGAAAAATTCAAAATAATTCTTATAGATAAAGCCGGTAACCGAAGCGAAGAAGAATTTACAATTCCACAATACAAGTTTGAAGAACCTGAACTATCACCACCAATCATAAAAATCGGGAAAAAAATCCTAATAATAAATTCGGAAGAAGAAGAAATAAAATTTACGAAAGATGAGTTCAGCAAAGAGCCAAAGATAGTAAAAATAGATGAATCATCATCAGTTTTCATCCCAGAATTTGGCAAATACAACTTAATTTTAAAGAAAAAGATATTGACAACGGAGAAAAAAAAGATTCCATATAATATATCAGTCTATCCAGAAAAAAACACAGTAGAAGCTACGGGTGAAGAAAAAATAAAAATTGAAATTGAAATAGAAGATATAATTGGAAATCACATCAAATTAGATGAGATCCTAATAAAGTTCTACGCTGATTTCGGCAAAATAAAAAGAGAAGGTAAGCATTTCCTATTCTGGGCGGAAAAAATGCCAGACGAAGTGAATAAATATGATATCGGTATAAATTTCGAAACTGAATTCACATCAGAAGGAGAGAAACTTCCAAAAGTATTTTTAAGAGCAACAACCCAAATTTCCCTAATTCCAGGAAAACCAAAATACATATATATAGAAACGCAAGATAGAAGTTTTATAAAAGGTGATGGGAAAGACAAAGTTGAAATAAAAGTTAAAGTGAAAGATATAGCGGGGAACACAATATTTCTCAACTCATCTACAATTCAAATATCATCGTCAGTAGGAGGAATAAAAATATTAGAGAAAAATGAAAAAGAATTAAGGTTTTCAATAAGCCATAAATCAGAATTAGATGATATAATAAAAATAAAACTTGAGTATGGTCAATTATCTGAAACATTAAATATTAGAGTTATAGGGACAAAGATAGCATACGATATAAGCATGGGTTTTGGAGTGGGCACAAACTTTTGGAGAACCGCATTCCGTATTGGTCCAAAATTTGAATTAATATACTTTACGAGAACTTTTAATTTCATATTCGGAATAGAAACCGAAACATTGGCTAAATTTGACAAAATAAAAATTTACTCAATAATACCTATGTTCTATCCCGGCTTGCAAAGAAGAATAACAAGTAAATTTTCAATAAAAGCAAAAAACTCCTTCTTTCTAAACCTCCTTCAAATTGAATTTGAAAATATAAAAGAAAACATGATATCTTTTGGAACAGAACCTTCAATTTCTTTTATCATCGGAGGATCTTCCCCCTTTTTCTCTGTATCCTTATCTTATCTTCTGAACTTAAAAGAGCTAACGCAAACAGAGTTTCTAAGGTTCAAAATACAACAAATAAACTACCTATTCATAAAAATAGGAGCTTCGTACATTTTCTGAAAAACAATAAAAGAGAATAATG
>AWOA01000082.1 GCA_000494225.1 Candidatus Calescibacterium nevadense OTU 1 | reverse complement strand
GAATTCTACGCCATAAGACCGGATCAAATACCAGAAGTTTTTGATTACGTTGCCCTGGGACATTTGCACATTCATCAAAGGATAGATAGAGCTGTTCCTAAAACTTACTATTCTGGAAGTTTATATCAAATAGACTTTTCTGAAAAAGACACAAACAAGTTTGTAAACCTTGTCATACTGGAAAACAACCACATTAAAGTGGAACCTATAAATTTATCCCTTTACAGAGAACTAAAGGAAATTAGAATAGAGAAGGATCAGAGTATACATAGAATACTGGAAGAGATAGCGCACAAAAATGCGCTCTTTAAAATAATCTTAGAAATTGATCATAGGGATCCAATGCTAAACTCAAAGGTGCAACAGATAAATCGAGCCTTAGGAGAGAAGTTAGTGTTCTTTAAGTTAGATTTTCCAGAATACACTTCTACAAACATACAGGATATTGAAAGTTTGAATATTCTGGACCTATACAGAGCCTATTATAAACAGAATTACAACTGCGATCTACCTAAGGAGCTGGAAAAGGAGGTTATTTACCTACTAAATATGGTACATCATGAGACCGATTAAGCTTGAGCTTACAAACTTTACCATATTTAGAGGTACTCACAGTTTAGACTTTTCTGGGCTTAGGTTTTTCATCATTCAGGGAAGAACAGGCTCGGGTAAAACAAGCCTAATAGACGCTATGTGCTATGCACTTTACGGAAGGGTACCAAGGCACGGCAAAGAAAACTTGCATGAGAGTATCCTATCAAAAGGCGAAGACTACCTGAAGGTTTTTTTTGAGTTTGCAGTCAAGGATAGAAGGTATGCCATAGAGAGGTTTATAAGAAGAGGAAAGGTTGGAGCAAGAGTCTACGAAAACGGAAGACCAAAGGATATAAAAGTAAATCAAATTCCCCAATTCGTAGGAAAGATCTTAGGAGTAGACTACGAAACATTTATTAAGGTTATACTTCTACCTCAGGGGCAGTTTGACAGATTTCTAAAGCCAGAACAACCAAAGCAAAGGAGAGAAATACTCAACAAACTGTTAGGAATGGACGCTCTACTTTCAAAACTGAACGAGTTAATAAAAGACACTAAAAAAAAGATTGAGAACGAACTATCTCAAGTAGAAGCCTCATTAAACGAGTTATTTTATGCTACAAAGGAAGAGCTTCAGAGGTTAGAAGAAAGTATAAAGCTAATAGAAGATAAGATTATCAAGTTGAACTCCCAAAAAGAAGAGTTGCAAAAAGAATTAGAGTTAGCTATACAGAGAGATAATCTTAAAAGAGATCTTTTGACTTGTGAAAATGAGCTTAAGGAACTTCTAGGCAGAAAGCATCAGATAGAAAAGTTAGAGATAGAACTTGAAAAGATGGAGGAAGCCTCCTCCTATTCAGCCTACTTAGAGAGCTACGAAAGACTTTCCGAACAGGAAAGGCAAGAAAGGGCTGAAATAAAGGCTCTGGAGTTAGAGCTGAGAAAATCAGCCCACGAGAAAGAACAGATCCTAAAACAACTAGAACCATACAGCATTGAATGGCAAAGAATAGACCTTTACGACTCGGAGGTAGAAAGGCTAACAAAAGAAGTAGAGCGACTGAAATCTGCCCTTGAGAAGGTAAGAGAGAGGGATAGGATGATGCAAGAATTAGAGCAAACTTTGGAACACAAAAAAATACTCGAGCAGGATATAGAAAGCTTGGAAGCAAGAATCCTGAAGGGAGAAGAGTTTGTGAGGGAAAAGGAAAGTTATTTAGAAACCTTAGAGAGAAAAAAGAATAGGTTGTTAGAAATTACCCCGCTAAAGTCCAAACTTGACGATATAAAAAGAGAGAGGCAAGCGCTTGATCACTTTTTAAGTGAAAACAAAACCCTAGAAGAGGATATAAATAAACTAATGGAGATAATAAGGAATAAGGAATGGGAAATATTTAACCTCCACGTTCATAATATAAGGGTTCAACTAAAGGTAGGGGACATATGTCCAGTCTGCGGAAACATTATAAAAGATTTACCCAAAGAAGAAGCCTTTGAGTCGGACTTGGAAAGGTTAAAGGCACAGTTAGAAAATCTTAAGGAGAAGGAAAGGCAACTTTTGGAAAAAAAAGTTAGAGCTGAAAACATGGCTTATAAGCTAAGACAAGAGGAGGAAGATCTAAGAAAATTGCTTAATGGAATGCAAGAGTATGAACTCGAAATTGAATACGAAGAACTGACAAAGTCTGTGCAGAGTATAGAAAAAGAAAAGAACAGTCTAAAGTCAGCAAAAGAAAAGCTTGAAAGACTTAAGGAAGAGCTAAACACAAAAAAGAACAATCTCTCACTGAAAGAAGTACAGATAAAAAACTTGAAGGCAAGCATAGAAGATATAAACAATCATTTAGCAAGTGTTAATTTAAGTGTATTAAAGGAAGATGATTTAAAAAACTTGGAAAATGAACTGGAGTATAAGAAAAAGAAAAGGGAGGAAATAAGAAGGAAATACACCCAACTGTTAGAAGAACTAAAGAATCATGAGTTGAAGGAAAATAAACTGCTAACTACACTCTCCCAGAAGAAAAGAAACATAGAAAAGATAAAGGAAGAAAAAGCAAAACTATCTAAGAATCTTGAACCTGCTATAAAAACTTTTGGAAGTTTAGAAGAGCTGAAAAGTTATATAAAGCCAAAAGAGCACATAAGGGAGTTAAAAGCTAATATAGAGGAGTATAAAAACAAAATAAACTCTTTGAATATTAAGAAAAATCAGCTAATGGAAAGCTTAGAGAACTTTTCCCATATAGAGCCTACGGAAGAAATAAGGTCAAAGCTCCAGAGTGTGCAAGATGACCAAAGACGTTGCAGCGAAGAGCTTGGTAGTTTAAAAGGAGAAAAGACAAGAGTGGAGGAAGGTTTAAAGAGAAGGGAGGAGCTGGAAAAGAGTAAAAAAGAGCTTGAAAGTAAAGATTGGGTGTATAGTTCCCTTGAGAGAGACTTTAGAGCAGACAGGTTGCAGGAGTTTGTAAGCCAGATAATGCTTCAAAGCATCGTAAGCAGGGCTAACTTCTACATGCAAAAATTTACCTCCGGAGTTTATGAGTTTGATCTGGAAAACCTGGATTTACTGATACTGGACAGGGTTTCTGGACACAAAAGGAGTGTGAGCACTTTAAGCGGTGGGGAGACTTTTTTAGCCAGTTTGGCTTTAGCTTTCGGTATAAGCGAAGTAATATCTAACAACGCTCCTATAGAAAGCCTGTTTATTGATGAGGGCTTTGGAAGCTTAGATAAGGAAACTAGGGAGGAACTTTCTCAATTCTTTGAACTTATAAAGTTAAACACAGACAGGGTTGTGGGAATAATAAGCCACCTTGAGGACTTAGCTGAAAAGTTCGACCAGAGGATAGAGGTAATAAGAAGAGGAGATAGATCCTACATAAGGGTGATAATATAAAATCCTAAAAAATTTCACATATCTTATTAAAGCCTTTATTTTCAATGGCTTTAAATATGATAAATATCATAAAAATTTATACATATAGCTTGAAAATCCTTGCAATTCAAAGAATATAAAATTTTATATTGTTAATATAATATGTATTCTACTAGAAATTGATATTCAATGATTTAAGTGATTTTTCACACCCTGTCTCTAAATATAGGAATATCCAGCATTTTTTGTGACAGAATTTCACACCCTCTTTTCACAATTTCACAACTAAAAAGTGGAAAAATTTACCCCTCTCGTAAGTATGGGGATTTCCTACATTTTTTTATTGTTTTTTCACATCTTAGAAATTAGTATTCATGCAGTTTTGAGAGAATTTCACATTTCTATCTATAACTACTGCAATTTCCGTAGTTTTTTATGAAAAAAAAGTTTCGGTTTTTAAATAACTTACGGGCAGGACTGTGAAATTGTGAAAATTGCTTCTAAGTATTGAAATTTTCTGAACATTTTTCAAAACAAGAAACCTAAGATACGCAACAACTTCATAGGTGGGGTGTGAAAATTTTTTCCGGAAGTCTAAGAAAATCAAGCACTTGAGAAATTCCAGCTTTTTTTGAGAGGTGTTTATAATATAAATTACAAAATAAAGAAAATAAAGATTTATATAGGAGAGAAATAATAATGGAGGACGTCAACTTTTTAGTTCTGAGATGGTATATAAGACGATAAAGAAAGCAAGCCACCTATAGACAGTCTCATATTTGGCATTCCAAGGAAACCTCTTGTAAAACCTCTTCAGTCTGTGCTTTATATAGAAGAACCATCCTTCCACCACATTCCTCTTCCCAAAAGTCTCATGTATACTGTCAGTAGTGCATCCTGTTGCTTTTGTGTTGTAAAGAACCAACTAAGCAGTCTATGGGTCTCTTCTACCTTCTTCATCTACCGCAAGCCACAGATAGTAGGTCTTGTCCCGTGCCTTTATCTTTGTCTAATCTACATAAACCCATTAAAAACTCTGTTAAGGATTTCCTCTACTGCTTTTAGTGTTTTGATGGGTCTGGTTTATAACCGCTAAAGGTTGCTATCCTAAAACTTTAAAATTAACCTGAGATACTATAAATTTAAAATGAAAATTTGGTTTAAATCAACTTTAAATGGAGTAGAATGCTTGGATTTTGGAAAGGGTTTCTTTCCACTCTTCTTCTTCTTGTGAATCATAAATAATTCCAGAGCCGGCAAAGTAAGACAGTTTTTCTTTTTTACCAAAAACTGTCCTTATGAGCACGCTTAGAGTAAAGTCGCTCTTCCATCTAAAGCCAGCACATCCGCAATAGTAATCTCTCGAATGAAGTTCCAAATGGTCTATTATCTCCACCGCTTTTTTCTTTGGCGCACCTGTTACGGACGCCGGGGGAAAGGTGTTTAGCAAAATTTCCTCAAACTCTGCATCAGTTTTGGCGCTTACTGTGGAATGCATCTGAAATAGAGTAGAGTATCTTTCTATTTTGAATAGCTCTTTCACTTTTACGCTTCCAACCTTTGCTATTCTTGAAAGGTCGTTTCTCATCATATCCAGTATCATCAAGTTTTCTGCTCTGTCTTTTGAGCTTTCTCTGAGTTTTTCCTCAGTTTTAGCTGTTCCCTTTATTGGCTTACTTATGATTGTATCCCCCACTTTCTGAAGGAATAGCTCCATAGAACCGCTGATTATGAAAAAATCTCCAAGATCTAAAAAAAAGGCGTAAGGTGTTATCTGCATCTGGAAAAAATTCAGGAACAAATCTAAAGGCTCACCTTTCAGAAAAAAGTCTATCCTTGTGGAGAGGTTAATCTGGTATATAGTGCCTTCTTCTATCTTCTTTTTAATCTCTTTTACCCTTTTTATGTATTCTTCTCTGTCCAAGGAAAAGTTCAGAAACTCCAGTTTTACTGGGTTGTAGAAAAACTTAAATTGTTTAGTGCTTCCTGTTTTTACAAAGATTAGTTTAGGAAGATTAGAACTTTGGACTGCCACTCCCAACGTTTCGGTAGAAAGCGCATATGAAAATACGAAAAAACCGTCTTCTTTTGGAATTTCTTTTAAGGAATTGTAGAACTTTACCTCTTTAACCTCAAACTGGTAGAGTTTCCAAGGCTTACCAAAAAAGCCTCCTGAGACTATTAGCATTCACAAGTTTTCTCTCCAAGCCTTTACCATTTCTTCGTCCAAGTCCACGAGTATTACTTTTTTTAGATTCTTTGCACTAAAAGCTTTGATCTCTTCTATCATAGCCCTTGCGGATATATCTTTGGGTAATCTGCCTACGCCTGTGCCCATGCCAGGTAACGCTACGCTTTCAAAATCCAGCTCATCCACCAGCTTAAGCGCAGCTCTGACCGCCTTTCTTACTTTTTCTTCTGTGGTAGCCATAGCAGGTTCTTCCATCGTTGGAGCATGTATAACGCCCTTGAATTTCAGATTGCCTGCAGATGTTAGTATGGCATTACCAATTTCAATGGGGGCCTCTCTAATGGCCTCTTTCTCTATCTCTTTACCCCCAAACCTTTTTATTACACCAGCCACTCCACCACCCATCAATCCAAGAGAGTTAGCAGGATTAACTATCACATCCGCATCAACTTCAAGCAAGCTGCCCTTTATGATTTGTATGTGCATAACAGGTCTTAAAATTTTATCATGAACCTAACGCAGGGCTGGATAGTATTAGCCTTTGTGGTCATACTGACCGCAATAGTTTTACCCATCCCAGCCCTATTGCTTGATATACTTTTGACGCTTAGCATAACACTATCCTTAACTGTACTTATTCTTACCACTTTTATAAAAGAACCCTTAGAACTTTCTGCCTTTCCATCTATTCTACTTTTGGGAACTTTACTGAGATTATCCTTAAACATAGCTGCTGCAAGGCGTATACTTCTATATGGACACGAAGGTACAGCTGCTGCGGGGCACGTAATAGAAGGTTTCGGTAAATTTGTGGTGGGTGGGGATGTGGTGGTTGGATTGGTGGTCTTTTTCATTTTTATAGTCATAAACTTTGTTGTTATAACAAGAGGTGCAGAAAGGGTGTCCGAAGTAGCAGCAAGGTTTACCCTTGATGCAATGCCAGGTAAGCAGATGAGTATAGACGCGGACCTCAACGCTGGGCTTATCACGGAAGAGGAAGCGCGCAGAAGAAGGGCACAATTAGAACAGGAAGCATCCTTCTATGGTTCCATGGATGGTGCAAGCAAGTTTATAAGAGGAGATGCCATTGCGGCTTTAATAATACTCTTTCTGAGTTTGGTAGGTGGGTTGGTCGTGGGTATAGTGATAAAAGGAATGCCTTTTTCGGAGGCAATAGCCACATACACACTACTTACCGTTGGAGAAGGTTTAGCCAGTCAAATACCAGCTCTTATGCTTTCTACTGCTGCTGGTATAGTGGTGACAAAATCCTCTTCCAAGGATCAGCTTGGGAGAGTTTTTCTTGAAGAGTTCTCTAAGGAACCGAGAGTATTCCTATTTTCTTCAGCCCTTTTGGCATTTATAGGTCTTATTCCAGGTTTTCCAAAGATACCATTCTTTTTTATGGCTGGCATACTGGGAGGTTTATATTATCTTCTAAAAAGAAGCCTTAAAGAACGGGAATTAGAGGAGTTGGAAAAACTCTTTGTAGAGCAGAAAAAGCCTGCGGAAAAGACAGAAGAGGAGCTAATAACACAGCCAGAAGTAATAGCCTTTGAAATAGGTTATGGGTTAGTTCCTCTAGTAGATGAATCTCAAGGAGGAGACATACCAGAGAGAATTAAATCAATGAGGAGGCAAATAGCCCAAGAGTTTGGAGTATTAGTGCCTTTGGTACACATAAGAGACAATCTAAGATTAAAACCCTATCAGTATAGGATACTTATAAGAGGTATGGAGGTTAGCAGTTATGAAGTAGTTCCAAATAGATATTTGGCAATAGACTTGGGTAATACTAAAAGTTCAATAGACGGCATTGAAACTCAAGATCCTGCCTTTAACTTAAAAGCTTATTGGGTAACAGAGGACCAGAGGGACAAGGCTCAGAGATTGGGTTACATGGTTGTAGATGTTAGCACTGCAATAATAACCCATCTTTCTGAGGTGATAAAAAGAAACCTACATGAGATATTAGGTAGAGGGGAGGTGATGGACTTGGTAGAAAACCTAATAAGAAAATATCCAAAAGCTATGCAAGGACTCATACCTGATGTGATACCAATATCCATACTGCACAGAGTATTGCAAAACTTGCTCAAAGAGGGTATACCCATAAATGACCTTCTTACCATAGTGGAAACTTTGGCAGATTATGTAGAACAAACAAAGGATGTGGACATACTAACGGAGTATGTAAGACAAAGGCTTTCAAAAAGGATAACAAGATTATACCTAACGGATAAAACTCTGTATGCCATTGTGATTGCTCCAAGGTTGGAAGCTAAGCTAAGCGCTTACTTACAAGAAGGTAGAGAAGAGGAGTTTCTTGATGTTCTTATTAATAAGATATACCCTAAAATTAGCTTTGAAGTTTCAAAGTTTGTCCAGTATCAAGCTAAGCCCATTCTTATAACTGGTTCAAACTTGAGAAGGCACATAAAAAGGGTTCTTGAAGCCTATCTTCCTCAATTAGCTGTGCTATCGTATAATGAACTTGATAGGCAAGTAAACTTAAAAGTATTAGGAGCGGTGGATGAAGATTAAAAAATTGTTGGTTAATTCTCTTCAGGAGGCTGTGGAGGAGGTAAGAAACTTATACGGACCAGAAGCGACCATACTCTCAACAAAGATTGTAAAGAAAAGACTAATACCCTTCTTGCCCTATCCTTATCGTTCTCAACTAGAAGTTACTATAGGCATACCAGATAGAGAGGATTTTCCTTCTCACTTAATGGGACATGAGCATGTTTACGAAGAGATAAGCAAACTTAAAGAGAGTTTAAGGGAAGTAGTAGAACTGGTAAAAAAACAAAGAGCAGAATCAAGCGAAGATATAAAACCCATAGAGAGCGAATATTCTCTTAGAGCCCTTAATCTTATGAACAAACTTATAAATAAGGGTATGAGTAAGGATGTAGCTAAGGCTATAATTGATGCCTCTTGCGGTTATGATTACGAGCTAAAAAAGCTTGACCTTAAGGGAGAAACCTTTGAGTCTCTAAAAATGGGTCTTGAAAACACCATACCTACACTGAGGGATTTTAAGGAAAATTTGATAGATTTCAAAATCATCGCACTTGTAGGACCTACCGGTGTAGGTAAAACTACCACGGTAGCAAAGCTGGCATATATCATAAAAGAACTTGGTAAAAAAGTTGGTGTTATAACAATAGACAGTTATAGAGTTAGCGCGGTTCAACAGCTAATGGCCTTTACAAATATAATGGAACTACCCTTTAGAACTGCAGACACACCACAGAAGTTTAGAGAATGTATAGGTGAGCTTTCTTCCTTAGATATCATTCTTGTAGATACGGCTGGCAGGAGCCACTATGATAATTTGAGGGTCAAAGAGCTTATACCCTTTTTTAATAAACTCCCTGCTTTAGAAATTTATTTCACAGTAAGTGCAAATATGGACGAAAGGGTTATGGTAGAAGCCATAGAAAGGTTTAGTGTTTTGCCCATAAACGGTTTAATATTCACAAAGATGGATGAGACAGTTTATTACGGATATGTTTTGAATCTTGTATACCGTACAAAACTTCCCATACTCTGTTTTACGACAGGTCAGAGGGTTCCTAATGACATAGTTATGGCGGATTACAATTACATAGCGGGATTATTTTTAAAGGTGGAAGAATGATGGAAAAACAAGCACTTCCACTAAAGATATTGGAGGGTAAAGAAAGATCTACAGGTTATATATCTGTGGCAAGTGGAAAAGGGGGGGTTGGAAAGACAATCATCACTATAAACATGGGTAGGATACTATATTCCAACGGTAAAAAGGTTCTTCTCATAGATGGAGATCTTGGGCTAAGCAATATTCACCTTATGTTAGGAATAACCCCACCAAAAAACCTATACCATTTCTTTTCCGGAGACGTTCCAATTGAGGATATAGTTGTACCTATAGAAGATGGTTTTGATTTTATATCAAGCGGTAGTGGTATAAGGGAATTGGTAAACATGTCTTTTGGTAAACTAAAGACACTTTTGTTAAGGCTTCAGGAATTTGCAGAAGGTAGGTATGACTGGGTTATCTTTGATACCCCGCCAGGTATTCATTCAGACACACTGGCAATAGTTTCTTCATCTCAAATACCTATAGTTATAACCACGCCAGAACCCACTGCTATAGCAGATGCTTATGGGTTGGTTAAAGTTATGAACTCAAGCGAAGGTCTTAAAGAATTCTTCCTTGCTGTAAACAAAGTCTCCAACGAATACGAAGGGAAAAAGGTTTATGAAAGTATAAAAGTAGTGTGTGAAAGATACACCACTGCGGAGCCTAAGTATGCAGGTAGTATAAAATACTACCCTAATTTGATAAAAAGAATAATTAGCCAAAACCCCTTTGATAACAACTTGATAAAGGATCTTACCCAAATTTTGACCAGGTTATACCTAGTTCAAAGAACTTCAAAGGAAAGTTTCTGGGAGAAGCTTCTGTCAAAGTTAAGGAAATGATTAAAATAATGTAAATGCTTAACGATAATGTATTTATTGCCTTACTGCACTTTCCAGCTATGGACAGGGATGGGAGAACCATAATAACTTCCTTTACTACTATGGACCTGCATGATATAGCCAGACCTGCCAGAGCGTATGAGATAAACACCTATTACATCGTTCATCCAGTGGATGCCCAAAGGGCTGTGATAAAAAAACAGATAGAATACTGGTCCTCGGAGGAGGGGTTAAAGACAAACCCAACTAGGGCAGAAACGGTAAGGTTGATAAAACTTGTTTATAGTTTTGATGAAGTTTTGGAGGACATTCAAAACACTAGGGGAAGAAAGCCAGCGGTAGTAGGCACAGATGCTAGAACTTACCAAAACACAGTCAGCTACGATTATTTAAAAAGAGAAATAGATAAAAGGGAGAGAGACTTTCTTATAGTCTTTGGTACAGGATACGGTATACCGCCAGATCTTATGCAGAGCTTTGATTATATCCTTGAGCCTATATACGGTGCTGGTGATTGGAACCATCTATCTGTAAGAAACGCCTGCGCCATCATATTAGACAGACTTTTTAGCAAGAACAGGTGCTAAAATGCTTTATCATCTGTCCTTTTATCTGAAGGATTTTTTCTTCGGCTTCAATGTGTTCAAATACATAACCTTTAGGTCTTTCCTTGCTGTTATGATAGCCTTTTTACTAACATTACTTTTATCTCCCGTTTTTTTAAAGAAGATGAAAACCATTCAAAGGCTATTTAAGGGATATGTTAGAGAATACACACCAGAAGGGCACGTAGTAAAAAGGTTAGTTCCTACAATGGGCGGACTTGTAATACTTCTATCCGTACTTTTTTCCTCCCTTCTGCTTATGAGGTTGGATTTAACCTATTTTTGGATCATATCTTTTTGCATACTCGGGTTTGGACTTATAGGACTGTGGGATGATTATACAAAGCTCAAGAACAAAAAGGGTATATCCGCAAAGGCTAAGTTTTCTGCTCAGGTTTTTGTAGCAACGATTACTGCATTAGCTATATACCACTTTACCAACGTGGGCACAAAAATATACTTTCCCCTTTTTAAGAACCTTCAGCTAGACATTGGTATTTTTTACATACCCTTTGCGGTCTTGGTGATAGTAGCTACATCTAACGCGGTGAACCTAACAGACGGTTTGGATGGTTTGGCTGTTGGTCCAGTGATGACAACAGCTGCATCTCTTGGCATAATAGCTTACGCCGTGGGGCATGTAAGTATAGCCAAGTATCTGAACATACCTTATGTGCCCTATGCTGGGGACTTGACTGTTCTGTGCTTTGCTATAATCGGGGCTGGTCTTGGTTTTCTGTGGTTTAACGCTTATCCAGCTCAGATGTTTATGGGGGATGTGGGATCTTTATCCCTTGGTGCAGGTTTGGCTCTTATTGCCCTGATTGCTAAAGCAGAGCTAGTTCTTCCAATAGCGGGGGGCGTGTTTGTTTTTGAAACTTTGAGCGTCATACTTCAAGTGACATACTTTAAGGTAACAAAAGGGAAGAGGCTTTTCAAAATGGCTCCCTTTCATCACCATTTAGAACTATCTGGTATTCCGGAACCTAAAATAGTAGTTAGACTGTGGGTAGTTTCCATACTTTTAAGCATCCTAGCAGTTGCCACACTAAAACTAAGGTAAACCTCTTACTTATAAGTGAGCATTAGCTCTTGTAGTATATAATCCGTTAAATCTTCAGGGCTTTTCCTGCCATCTACCCTAAGGTGTGCCAGGCTGTAAACTTCCTTTCTCTTTTCCATAAGCTCTTTGACATAATCTAGGCCTTTTTTTAAAAGGGGTCTTCCCTCTGAGTTGGAACACCTTTTCAAAAAGGTTTCAAAATCTATATCCAACCAGATCACAAAACCCACCAACTTCATCCTGTTTAAAGCATCCCTGTTGGCACCTAGCCCTCCCCCTGTGCTTACCACCACTCTATCTTTGTTTAAGAACAAATCCAAAACCTCAAGCTCCATCCTTCTGAAGTACTCTTCTCCGTAGTTTGAGAATATCTCTTCTATACTCTTTCCCTTCCTTTCCTCTATAAATTCATCTAAGTCTACAAAAGAATAGGAGAGTCTTTTAGCTAAAATCCTTCCTACCGTGCTCTTTCCACTGCACATAAAACCAACAAGAAAAATTCTCTTAGGTATCATACGAAAGAGTTCAGAATATATTCCATCTCCTCCGTCCAGAGGTTCAAGAATTTAAGCTTTGATATGACTTCTTCTTTTTTCACGTTTATCTCATTTTTCAGTTGCTCGCCAAGCTGGAAGTAAAAGCCGTCCTTGTCTTTGTAGTCGTCACACATCTGAAAAAGTATTCCAAAAGACAGTCCCGCATCCTCAAGCTTGGAAAGCAAATCCTCTTTACCTGCTATTATACCACCTGCTAAGAAGCAAGCTGAAAAGAGCTGAGCGGTTTTCTTGAGAGTTATCTCCTTTTGATCTCCCAATTTCCTTATGTCCATTACCTGCCCACCTACCATCCCCTTTGCACCTGCTTTTTTGCTGATGATGTTTATGATCAGAAGTAGCCTATCCGAATTTAAAGTTCTGAAGTTTTTTACATCCGAAAGTATTTCAAAGGCTAAAGTTAGGAGCGCGTCCCCTGCCAAAAGTGCAATATCCTCTCCGTAGACCATATGACACGTGGGTTTTCCCCTTCTGTAATAATCGTTGTCCAATGCAGGAAGGTCATCGTGAACCAAAGAGTAGTTGTGAATAAGCTCAATGGCGCATCCAACGACGATGGCATCTTGTATGTTTCCACCATAAGCTGAGGAAACTGCGCACAACAGTAAAGGTCTAATCCTCTTTCCTTCCTGAAGCGGATAGTAGGAGACCGCTTCCTGAAGTATTTTAGGCTCGAAGGAATCTAAAAAAAGCCTAAGCTTTTCTTCCAGTTCTCTCTTCCACTGAAATATTTTTCTTTTTCCCACCAAGTTCGTATAATTATATCTGAGGTGAAGGGGTACATAAACAAAATAGTTATAGAAGGCTTCAAATCTTATGGAAAGGAAAGGGTGGAAATTCCTTTAGGAGAAGGTTTTATAGCTGTAGTTGGTCCCAACGGTTCAGGGAAATCAAACATAGGTGATGCAATTTCTTTTGCCTTGGGTATAGCCACTTCAAAGGCTTTAAGGGCTAAAAACTTGTCCTATCTAATATTCAGTAAAGACGGGGATAAAGCAGACTATGCTTATGTGGAAGTACAATTTAAGAACATTGGAGCCTTTCCCATACCAG
>AWOA01000081.1 GCA_000494225.1 Candidatus Calescibacterium nevadense OTU 1 | reverse complement strand
TAAATAATAGATAATAACCATCTTTTTTTATCTCACCTTATGGGGAGTGAAGATAATAACTTAAAAGGAAATAGAAATTTTCAGCAGAGAAAATGGCAAGGGATAATTCACGAATATGGAGATTTTATATCTGTTGAAGGCGAAAAGATAAATATAGAACCCGTAACATTGCTTGAAGGGAATACACCGCTTATAGAATCTGTTTGCCTTGCAAAGGAACTGAGGGATATGGGATTTTCCGGGAAAATATACTTCAAATATGAAGGGCTAAATCCGACTTCATCGTTCAAAGATAGAGGAATGACAGTAGCGATAACAAGAGCAAAACAGATAGGCGCACATGCGACAATATGTGCATCGACCGGGAACACATCGGCATCTGCTGCGGCTTACTCAGCAAGAGCTAATTTGCCGGTGTTTGTAGTTGTTCCAGAAAAAAATGTAGCAACNGGGAAAATCATTCAAGCAGTAGCCCATGGAGCAAGAATAATCAGAGTAAAAGGTAACTTTGATGATGCACTCTCGCTTGTCAGAAAAATATCAGATGATTTCGGTCTTTTTATAGTCAATTCGATAAATCCTTGGAGAATAGAAGGTCAGAAGACAGCCGCATTTGAAGTTTGCGACACATTAGGTTTTGCACCAGATTATCATTTTTTGCCCGTAGGAAACGCAGGGAACATATACGCATATTGGTTAGGATATAAACAATACAAAGCACTGGGTAAGATAAACGAAACTCCAAAAATGTTTGGGTTCCAGGCAGAAGGAGCTGCACCAATCGTAAGGGGACATCCCGTAGAAAATCCAGAAACAATCGCATCTGCTATAAGAATTGGGAATCCTGCAAACTGGAAAAAAGCGGAGCTGGCCGTAAAAGAATCAGACGGTCTAATAGATATGGTAAGTGATGAAGAAATAATATCCGTATATAGGTTCATGGGAGAAAAAGAGGGAATATTTTGCGAACTAGCTCCATGTGCAGGAATAGCAGGATTTATAAAAATGGTCAAAAACAAAAAAATCAAAATGAAAGATACAGTTGTTGTATGCACAATAACNGGTCATGGACTAAAAGACCCGGAAGCGACAATGAATCTCATAAAAACAAAGCAATTTTTCGTAGAACCAAAATTCAGCGAAATAAAAAAGGTAATAGAAGAAGAAATCAAAAAGTCAAAGGAAAAAGACTTGGAGATGGAACAACATAAGTTTTGAAAAAGATTTGTAAAATTTGATAAAGCATGTTAGCAGAGTTTATTTTATCTTCTCTTCTAATATCGTTTGGGTACNCGGAGCTTTTTGATGAACAAAAAGTAAAAGGCGAAATAGGACTAATTTCTTTTATATCTCAAAGAAAAATTTCAAACTACGAAAGAAATATCTTGATTGGCACATTTGGAGAATTCTCTTTCCTCAAAATCTTTGGATTAAGAGCTGATATACCGGCAGGTCTGACAGAAAAAGGGGACCTAAAATTATCAGATATATCCGGAACTTTCAAACTCTCTTTACTTGATTTATCTCCTATGCCAACTTTTTTGCTATCTTTTGAATTTCCAACAGGTTCTACCCCCTTTACTGAAAACAGGATAGTAATAAGTCCGATGGTATTTTTTAAATTTGGTATCTTAAATTTAAAACTTTCTGTACTCGGCGGAGCAAGATTTTCTCCCTCAAAAGATAAAAAAGAAATAAACATACTTTATCCCCATACAACTCAAAATGAAGTTTTCTTATTTTTAGGTGGAGGGACTTATTTCATTCCCAAAATTCTCCTTTTTGAGCTAAAACTTGGTGGAATATACGAGAACCTTAAAAAATTAGTGTTTCAACCTCAAATACATCTCGTTATCTCTATTCCGACTAAACCAATTGAGCCAAAAATCAGTNTATTTGGATTTGGAGCAATAGGGCAAAATGGTAATGCAAGACAAGGCTATGGTGCCGGAGCTTATGTTTCAGTTTCTTTNCAGTAAAATTTCAAGATTTCAAATTCAGATTTAAAGACCTTCAAATACAAAAACAACAGCACCATTTAGCATACCGTGTTCGGCTTGGGCAACTCCGATGTCGCATCTGCCTTTCTTTTGCCTGATACCAGCTTCCCCCCTCAACTGATGAACTACTTCACAAACTTCTATCAAAGGTGTAGCACCCGCCGGATGTCCGCATGCTACTCTACCCCCGGAAGGATCAACGTATAGCTCTGCATCAGGACCAACTCTCCCCTCCTTAAAAGCATACACCGCTTTCCCTTCATTAAAAAATCCCATATCTTCAAGTATAGTAAGTTCAGTAGTGGAGAAAACTCCATATATTTCTACTACATCAACATCTTTTTGAGTTATTTTTGCCTGCGAGAAAGCTTCACTAGTAGCTTTCCTCAGAGCTTCGGAATAGTAAGGTATGTACTCAAATTGGTTAGGTAGAAAAGATGTGGGAGTATGGAATTCACCGTATCCTCTTATCTGAATTTTTCTTTTTTTATTAGATGGATTTGCTTTCTCAAAATTTTCGGAAGTGAGGAGAACACCTGCTGCTCCTGATGCAAAAATAGAACAATCGTGAAGATAAAGAGGAGGACATATATCTTTTGAAGCAATAACATCTTCTGGGTTTATTCTTTGTCTCAAAAGAGCTTTTTCGTTCTTTTCAGCATGTTCTCTTAATCTTACTGCTACCCAGTTCAAATCATCCCTACTAACCCCTTTTTCAACCATATATCTTTGCCCAGCCATAGCATAATACGGAATAGGAGCTCCAATTCCATACATGGAGTCAAACGGACCATAAAGATTTATTTGAGTTAATGTTATATCATATATGAAATGAGGAAATTCCATTCCCTCTGGNATTCGGTCTCCTCTATCATCCATCCCGACCACAAAAACTGCATTACATCTTCCCGAAAGAATTTCAAGCATACCATATCTTAAAGCGAGAGCGGCCGTGCTTCCGCCGTTCTCAACCATAACTTCAACCTTNAATTTTTTCCCAAGATAGTGCCCCATATGATGGGCATGCATGAAGTGTTGCCTTACTCCGCCAAGAGAAGGNGGAGTGAAAACCACACCATCTACATCATCTGGTGAAACTTCGGCATCCTCCAATACTCTTTTGAAAACACGAAATAAAACCTCTCTATAAGTTTCTCCTTGCCTTTCTTTTACAACAGGGTCATAATATGCTCCCCTTACAAACACTTTCATAAAAGAAACACCTCCTTTTTTTCTCGTTTGTTTAATTTTTATTTTCTAATCACTGCTTCTTGACAAAATTTTTGCTTATCTCTATAATTTTTGCAGTTAGGATGAAAATTAGCTAATTTCAATAATTTGACCGTTTGTTCAAATTTTTTCTCAAAAAAAATTTAGATGCACTCAAAAAAAACAAAAGGCAAACAAAATAATTAAGGTTAATGTGTATGATGAGGAGAAAAAAGTTGAGAATTAAATCATTTATGTCGGTCAAAATAACTCTCTTAACCATATCAATAGCTCTGTGCTTATATCAAGAGTCTCTTGGTTTGACGATAAAAATAGGAACCCTCGCTCCTGCTGATTCAGACTGGNTCAAAATAATAAATGATATAATAATTGATACAACAAAAAATTCAGAAGTTAAGTTCGTATTATACACNGGAGGAACTATGGGAGACGAGGATGAAATGATAAGAAAAATAAGGATTGGACAGCTTCACGGTGGAGGTTTTACAACGGTGGGTATAAAAAAAACAGCGCACGAACTCGGCGTACTTGATATTCCTATGCTTTTTAGAAACTACGATGAACTTGACATAGTAATGAATAAGTTTCTTTCCGAGTTTGAAAAGATTTATGAAAAAAGAGGTTTTAAATTGCTACTTCTCACAGAACAAGGTTTCTCATATTTTTTCACAACAAGAAAAGATATAAATGGTCTAAAAGATTTAGGTAAAACACGCTTTTGGGGCTGGAAAGAAGAAAGAGTCATACAAAATGTTGCAAAAATATTCGGAACGAGTCCAATCTTCGTTTTAGTTCCAGATGTTCTTGCCGGCCTTGAAACCGGAATGGTGGAAACATTTGATGTAAGCCCCATGGGTTGTATAGCGTTACAATGGTGTAAAATCGCAAAAACTGTAATAGATCTTCCTTACAGATTTGAAGCGGGAGCTCTAATAATAAACCTAAAAACCTGGGAAAGTATTCCAGAAAATGTGAGAAATGAACTTGAAAGAAAATTCAAAGAAAACAGAAAATTAATAAGCCAAAAAATAAGGGAAGGAAATGATTCTGCTCTCAAAAAAATTAGAGATATGGGTATAAAATTTGTTAAACCCTCTCAATCTGAAATTGATTGGTTTGAAAACCAAGTCAAAGATAGAATCTGGTTCTCCAAAGACTCGGAATACCCTCACGAACTCCTCAGAAAATTATTAGATGAACTTGAAAAAATCAGAAAAGGTAGTTGAAAAATAAAATAGGAAAAAGCTTCAAAAAACTTCAAAAGAAAATCCTATTATTATACCACCAGCAACATCAGAAAGCCAGTGATCATTTACAAGAATTCTTCCCGCACCTACTATGAATGGAAGCGAATAAAACACAGAAGAACATAATTTACTCTCACAGACATTTTCGGCTATGGTGAAATATACAGCTGAGCTTGCCTGGGAGTGTCCTGATGGAAAAGACCTCCATCTATNCCTAAATCNCAAAGGGGAAAAAGAATATTGGTATTCTGTCCAGGATGGTCTTTCCCTGCCTAAAAATTTTAGAGATTGAACTAAAAAGGTCGTAAAAGCCAAATTATAAATAGCCCTCATAAATCCTAATCTTATTTTTTCGTTATCTGAAACGAAACCAAAAATATAACCCGCAACAGAAAAAGGAATAAGGAAAGTTCCTTCACCTAAAAAACTCATAATTTCTCCTAAATCTTTCGTTTTGTTATAAGAAGATAAAACAAAGTCTCTTACATACTGATCAGCAAGAGATAATGGTATAGAAATAGTTAGGGCTACTGCGGTTCCAACGATTATTTTTGGGAACTCCTCNCTTTTNCTTTGTGCCTCAAATGATATNTCAGAAATCAGGNTTTGCGATANGGATTTTTTTTTGTCAGCAAATGAAAGTCGGGAAGATAATAAAACAGAACAAGAAAGAAGCAATAAGATTAAAGACAAAAAGAAATGCCGAAAAAAAAAAAGTAGCGACTTTACTATTACTACATACCCCCATATTTTTTACTCCATGCCTTCCTCTTTTCTCATCTTTATATCATCCTGTATTTTCTTTGACTTTATCTCTTCCATTTCAGCTGTTGACCAAATTATTTTTGGGGTTATGAAAATGAGAAGATTTGATTTTTGTGTTCTCCTTTGAGAAGATCTGAAAAGTACTCCAAAGACAGGTATATCTCCTAAAATTGGGACTTTTGCTCTTGAGAGAGAAGTTCTTGTTCTCATAAGGCCCCCAATAACTGCGGTTTGACCATCTTCTACAAAAATAGAAGTTGAAGAAGTTCTCTTTATTGTAGCTATACCGAGTTGCTGAACAGCAAGCCCAGGAGGCGGTTCCTCTGCAACGTCAGAGATCTCAATTGATATATCAAGAGAGAGCTTCTTTTCTTCTGGTATTACATGCGGGGTAATTTTAAGTATTATCCCTATATCTTGTCGTTGTATTGTTATTGTTGGGACTGCTGCTCCACCTGGACCGGCGGCAGTTATTATTTGACCTGTTGGGAAAGGAACATTTGTAGCAACTCTTATTTCTGCTTCTTTATTATCAGTAGTGAGTATATGAGGAGTTGAGAGAATATCAACGTGCGTATCTGTTGCGAGTGCGTTTAAAATAGCAGCAAGAGGAGGTAAANATATAGTTTGCCCACCAACCTCAACACTCGCAGGAGGTAGAGAAAATCCAAATAGAAGCCCGGATATATTAGCTATATTTGTAGGATCTACTATCTGAAAAGGCAGAGGAGCTCCAACAGATTCTCCTAAAACCGCTATACCTTTTCCCGTGGTTCCCTCCATCCTGACTGATATGTCTTTGCCACCGAGAAAAGATAGACCATATTGAGCGAGCCTTGAAGAAGAGATCTCCATAATAACAGCAGAAACAAACACCTGTCTCCTTTCTATATCTATCCTACTTATTATATCTTTTATTTTCTCAAAATCTGGCGGAGAAGCTATGATTATGAGAGAATTTGTAGATTTATCTGCTGCTATTCTTACAGGAGCTTGAACTACCTGCGGACCACCAGGCTGCCTTAAACCTTGACCAATTATGGTCTGCAATACGGAGGAAACCTCTTCTGCTTTTGCATATCTGAGATAGACTACATTGACCTCTCCTCTTTCTTCTTGAACATCTACCTTTTCTATAACTTCTTTGAGATAATTTATATCATCTGGTTGAGCAACAATTATTACGGAGTTGGTTCGCGGTTCAGCTATAACTTTGGGTTGCTGCTGAGGTGATGGCCCACGAGGAATAGATGGTATAACTTGGGTTAAAATACTTACCACATCTTGTGCAACAGAATATTTGAGCTTTACAATTTCTGTCATAAGAGGTGGTGGTACNTCTATTTCATCTAATATTTGCTTTAATCTTTCTATATTTGCTTTTGTTTCTATGAGTATTATTGTGTTCGTTGGCATATAAGTTTGTAAAAATGCATTACGAGATAAGAGATTTCTTAGAACACCTGCAACTTGGTCAGCATTNGCAAAACGAGGGGTTAAAACGAACGTCACGTACTCCTCCGATGGTAGTAGTTTTTTCTCTTTTACTACGATTTTTATTGGGCTTTGACGAGCCTCAGCAGCAGGAACTATTTTTACGATATTCCCAACTTCAACCTGCGCAAGGTCATTAGCATAAAGTATTGAATTAAATATCTCAAGAGCTTCCCTTTTTGTAACAGGTCTTGGAGAAATTATTGTAACTTTACCCCTTATTCTTTGGTCAAGAAGATAATTTTTTCCAGACCATTCTGAAATAAGTCTAACAAGGTCTAATATGTCAATATCCTTGAAGTTCATAGAAACTCTTTCCTGTGCAATTGATAAACGAGATGGTAGAACACAAATAGAAAAAGAGAATATCAAACATAAATATAAATATGTAATTTTCATAGTTGAAAGAAATCTCCTTTTCCTTCTATAAAAAAATAATAATGGCATGNANATATATAAACTAAAATCGGCTTGCAGTAAGCTTTTATTTTACTATATTTTGACAAAAGTCGCTCTTAAAATATTGGGTATTTTCCTTATTCCTTCAATAATATCATCGGAAGGAACAGAATCTACGTTAACAAGAGCAACGGCTTTTCCGCCTGGTTTTTCTCTACCAAGGTGTATCGAAGCAATATTCACTCGGTTTTCCCCAAGATAAGTGCCTATCTTTCCAACAACTCCCGGTTTATCCTCATTTTCAAAGAATATTATATTCCCTGATGCAGGNGCTTCCACACGCATTGAGTTAAGCTCTATAATCCTATGTTCCCCCTGAAAGACAATACCGCCGATTGAGAAAACCCCTTGTGATGTAGAAATTTCAACTTTGATTTGAAATTGAGCTTCCCTATCTTTTAACACAGTTTCTCCAAATAAAATTCCCTTTGATTTTATAATGTTTTCGGAATTAAGTGGAGTTGCTAATTCCTCACCGAACATATTTTTGGCAAAACCCCAAGAAACACCGGCTCTCACAATATATGTTTCATCAATCGTAGTTGATATTTTTATCTCTTTTATAGGGAATGGATAAGCCTGAGCCAAAAAAGATGCGAGTTTTACCCCAAGCTCAAAAAACTGTACCTTATCTTCCGGTATTGGGAAGAAATTAACTGCGTCTTGAATTATACCATACTTTAAAAATTTGACAATCTTTTGAGCAATCTCAACTGATACATTTCTTTGACCTTCTATCGTTGAAGCTCCAAGATGGGGGGTGACGACGACATTATCCAGATGTAAAAGAGGATTATCAGGGTCCGGAGGCTCTTTTTCAAAAACATCTATTCCAGCTCCCCAAACTTTTCCTTCTTTTACATATTTTGCGAGTGCATGCTCATCTATTATCCCTCCCCTTGCACAATTTACAATTATAACACCTTCCTTCATTTTCTGAAACTCCCTTTCACCTATCATACCTTTTGTTTTATCGCTTAGCGGGACATGAACGGTTATTATATCTGATTGTCTCAAAAGCTCATCAAGATCAACCTTTTTGAACCTTTGGTCATCAACGTAAGGGTCATAAAAGATAACATTCATTCCGATAGCCTTCGAAATTTCCCCTACTTTCTTTCCTATGTTTCCAAGTCCGATAATTCCTATTGTCTTTCCTGAAAGCTCACGTCCAACAAACTTATTTTTCTCCCACTTTCCTTCCTTTAAAGATTTGTGAGCCTGCGGGATCCTTCTTGCAGTAGAAAAAATCAANGCAATTGTATGTTCAGCTGTCGTTATAGCAGCACCCAAGGTGTTCATTACTATTATTCCTTTTTCCGTCGCAGTCTTTANATCAATATTATCTACACCTATCCCTGCCCTACCTACAACTTTGAGATTTTTTGCGTTATCTAAAACTTTCTTAGAAACCTTCGTAGCAGACCTCACGATTAATGCAGAATACTCACCAGATGATAGGAGCTCTATTAATTCATCTTCTTCAACTTTCTTTTTTTCATCAACTTCAAAATGTTCCCTCATTAAATCTATTCCTGCTTTATCTATACCATCACAAGCNAGTATCTTTTGTTTTCCCGTATGAGCATTACTCCCGTTCATCTTCCTAATTACCTCCCTTCAACTTTCTAATTTTGAAAAGGGNCAATAAAAAACGAAATTTTCAAAAGTTATTTTCCAAATTTATGAAAGATTTTTTACCAAAGTCTTAAACTAAATCTTAAAATAAAAATAAAAGGTGAAAGACTATGGACGGAGGATTCAAGGATATATATATAAAGTTTGAGCAAATAAAAAGAAACCTTTTAACACCAGATGATATTGAAATTATAGAAGGAGAAGAATTAATAAGGATTTCAGGATGGGGAAAAATCAAATCTGCACTTGGTCTTTCAAATGAAATAAAATTATCAGAAAGAATAGAGACTGGGAATAACGGCAGTAAGAAGGTATTGTGGAGATATATAATAAAAGTTTCAACCCAGGACGGTATTTTTTCAGAGGGAGAGGGAGTATGCTCGTCAGATGAATTTGAAGGTAAGCACGAAAACTTTATATCATATATTGCACAAGCCAGAGCTNTGAGCAGAGCTTTATCATTCCTTTTAGGTGTNATAAAGATGTCCGCAGATGAAATATTACCNTATCCGACAAAAAAGGAAAAAAGAAAGGAAGGATCAGCTATTCCAGAAGAGATAGCAGAAGAATGGCACAAAAAAGAAAAGACCCTTGAAAAAGAAATGAGAATATACTCAGATGTTCTCTACACACCAGAAGAAAAAAGAAATCCATATGAAACAAATAAGCCAAGAATTGAAGAACCAGAAGAAGAGGTAAAAGTTGAGAAAAAGAAATTAACTTCAATACAAAGGCGGGAGATTTTTTCACAAATAGGTGAGTTATTAAACAAGTTAGGCACTAAAACTCCTGAGGAAAAAAGAGAGTACGTTTCAAAAATTTTGAAAAAGCAAATTATTAANTCTTCNGAACTCCAAGATGAAGAACTTCTACTACTTTATGAAACTCTAAAAAAAGAGGTTGAAAAGAAACTAACAAGGTGAAAAACCAAATTAACAAACAATAAACAAACAAACAAACAAACAAAAAAACAAAAAAACAAAAAAAACAAACAAAAAAATAAGAAAATAAATAATAAATAAAGATCAAAATCAAGATAACAAAGAGTCAGAGACAATAATGAATGAAAAATTAGACTTAAAATATATAGAATTAAAGGATGTGAAATTAGTTTCAAGGGAAAGAGCTCGAGAGCTTGACCTGATAGCAGAAAAAGAATATAGCATTCCAACTTTACTCCTTATGGAAAATGCAGGAAGANTGATCGCNGAAAACGTATTGAAGGTTGCATCAGAAAGAGGATTTGAAAATATTGTGATNGTTGCGGGGAAAGGGAATAACGGCGGAGATGGGTTCTGTGCGGCAAAACATATAAAAAATCAAAGAAAAAAAATAAACCTGAAAATCGTATTATTGGAAGATGAAAAAAAATTAAAAGGNGATGCACTCATTAATTTCCAAATAGCAAAAAAAATGGGAATATCAATAATTCAAATAAGAGATGTCAATGAACTGAAAAATCTTCTACCCAAAGAAGGAATAGTAATAGACGCAATTTTTGGNACTGGTTTAGCAAAAGATATAGAAGACAAATTTATTTTAGATGTAATAGATGAAATAAACCTTTGGAAAGAAGTCGCAGAAAATAAAAAAAGATTTGTTGTAGCAGTTGATATACCATCCGGGCTCGATTCAAATCAAGGAATACCTCGCCCCAAATCAGTAAAAGCTGATATAACAATAACATTTGCACCAGCAAAAGTTGGATTNTTCGTCGGTGAAGCCACAAAATACACNGGAAAAGTAATCATAGAAGACATAGGAATACCAACAGAACTTTGGGAAAACTCTGAATTTAATCTTACATCAAAAGAAATAGTAAGAGGGATTCTGAAACAAAGAGAAGATTTATCACATAAAGGAACTTACGGACATCTTTTATGTATAGTAGGAGGACTCGGAAGAGCGGGAGCTGCTGTTCTCTCTGGCAAAGGAGCACTTCATATTGGCACAGGACTTGTCACAATCATAACCCCTGACTTAGTGTATAATCCAGTCGCATCAGGAGCAAGAGAATTCATGGTAATTCCTGCTCCATCTTACAACAAAACCTTTTCAGAAAAAGCTTGTGAAATCATAGACGAACACATTGAAGGTAAAACGGCAATTCTTATAGGACCTGGAATTTGGGATGAAGAAGGTAGCAAAAAAGTTCTAATACACACTATAAATAAAGCAAAGGAGAAGAAAATTCCTATCATANTTGATGCAGACGCAATAAACATACTGTCTCACATAGATTTGGGGATTCTTGATGGTGTATCTGGTGTTATAACTCCACACCCGGGTGAAGCCGGCCGTCTTCTCAAAAAAACAACAGCTGAAATACAAAAAGATAGAATACAAAGTGCAAAAGAAATAAGCCTAAAAACAAAATCTGTCACAGTTCTGAAAGGATTTAGAACTATCATAACAGATGGAGAAAATTTTTACATAAACACAACAGGAGGAGCAGAACTTGCAACAGGNGGAACTGGTGATGTTCTTGCAGGAGTAATAGGNGGTCTTTTAGCACAAGGATACTCTCCATTGCNCTCAGCTGNTTCCGGGGTTTTNATTCACGGACTTGCAGGNGANATTGTAGCAAAAGAGAAAAGATTTAAACTCTCNCTTGCAGAAGAAGTTGCTGAAAATTTGGAGAAAGCTTTGGCCGAAATTTTATCTACTTGACAATAATTGGAGACTGAACAAATTTTTTTCTATTCCCCTCAAAATTAAGAAACCATCCCATAAAATCGCCTCTTTTCCCTTTAATTATTGACATTATGAGGTAAAATAGTCCATCAACAGCTGCTTCAAGGTCATACTGCGATGCGATGGGAGGATGATCTGGATGAGTATGATATATTCCCACTATTTCCAGTTTTCTCTTATCTGCTTCATCCTGAATACGCATGAAATCAAGGGGATCAAGGACAAATCTTATGGGATTATCGCTCAAATTTTTAGCTTCCCTTATTTCTGAACCTATAAAGGTTATTTCTTCATCTTCTTCCTCTATCTGCCCCAAGATAATACCACAAGCTTCATGAGGATATTGCTTTTTTCCATGCTCAGCTATACTTTCGAGTAAATCCTCACTTATGATAAGTTTTGCTTTGTTCTTTTTTGCGACTTGCGAGCTCATATATTATATTTATTTTTATCCCACAATTATTTGTTTTCCAAAATAAATTATGTAGAAAAACAAAAAAATTATAATATCGGTCAGTTTAAATAAAACGGACAGTTTAAATGAAGNAAAGATTTGTTTATTTTCAGTGAATCTTATTATTTTGAGAAACAAGAAAAGAGGATGCAAAAGATATCTGCATATCTCCCACTTGAAAATACTCCCCATATTGTTTTACCTTCATATTCTGGGGAAAGCTCAATTATATCTGAAAGCTTTGCCAAAAATTCATCAACATAATGAGGGGTTGCTGTCGTTTTTACCTCTGCTATAAAGACTTCTTTTTTCCCATCTTTTTCTGCTTCTATGATAAGGTCAAATTCTGCTTCTTTGCCAGTCTTTGTTCTACTTTTGCAATCCCTCAATACCTTCCTTATCTCGTATCCTTCATCTTCAAGAAATTTTATTATACCTTTTTCTGAAAGGGATTCCCAGAACAACCCTTGTGCATCTGTGAGTTTTCCGATACGTTTTTCTATTCTCTCGTCAGTCAGCCTCATCTGTTCAAATGTTTCCATTCTGAGTTTGTCTGCTTCCATTCTAAACTTTTCTGTTTCCATTCTGATTTTCTCTAATCTCTCATCCCTTTCTCTCATCTGTTCAAGAGTTTCCATTTTGAACTTCTCTAATCTCTCATCTGTTAGTCTCATCTGCTCATCTGTTTTCTTCTGAGCTCACCTAAGTTCAGCTATACTTTTTAAGAAGTCTTTGAGCATTTTCTCTATTTTATCTAATCTTGTCCCCCCTTTTTCTCAAATTTCTCTCCGTCTTCTTTCCTTTCACCTTTCTTTTTTTGTTTATAGATATGTTCGTAGATAGACATATATATTTTACATCAAAAATTGAATTTTTGTTTTAATATTGAATTTTTGTTTTAATCTTCTTTATTTTATAGGAAATTGCTTGGTTGAGAGAAGAAATACTACTTATTACTTTTGAGTTTGAATTTTCGCAAAGCAAACAAAATAAAAACAGGAAAAATCAGATAAATAAAGTAATAGGCAAAATTTGCACTTGAACATCCAAACTTCACTTGCTCTCTTATCCCCTTACCACTTATTTCTTCAAACTCTCCTGATATTTCTCCAATATAAGGTGCAGAACCTCCTGAACCAAGATTCATAATATAAGTAGGTGTCTCTCTCCATGCTGTCCCATCCCCAAGCTGACCATACTCGTTATCACCCCAGCACCATAAAGAGCCATCTTGCTTTATCGCACAAGTGTGTCCCTCCCCCAGAGCAACAGCAGAAACTCCTGATGGCATTATCTGAACTGGGGTTTTTTTACTTGTATTAGTTCCATCTCCAAGCTGACCATAATCGTTCCGACCCCAGCACCATAAAGACCCATCTTGTTTTATAGCACAAGTGTGATAATACCCCAAGGCAACAGCTACTACTCCTGATTCCATTATCTGAACTGGGGTTTTTTTACTTGTATTAGTTCCATCTCCAAGCTGACCATACTTGTTA
>AWOA01000080.1 GCA_000494225.1 Candidatus Calescibacterium nevadense OTU 1 | reverse complement strand
GACGAATCTTTAAAAAGAATAGTAAAGTTAGCAAATGATCTTGGATTTTCTCCGGGAACATGTGGGAAAGATGGGCAGTGGGTTCCTGTGTCAGATGCGCAACCTACAACGCTTTTTGAGGAACTACTTGTGGGTATGCCAGAGTAGGAATAATCTACCCTACTCTTTTTGTTTGCTATACTTTTCGACCAATTCGAGGACTTTTTCCGCTTGCCTTTTTCTGGTAAATTTCTCCAAAAATTGTGTATTTTTCTCAATATATTCCTTTTTACCACTGGTTAGGAGTTTTACAAGGTAGTTTTTTATTTTCTGAACATCTTTACCAAAGTTAATTCCATGACCGCTCTCCTTTATCAATTTCCCCGGTCCGATGTTATCTACTGTCCCTATTCCCAAGATTTTGGTACCGGAAAAGAGATACTCAAACAACTTTCCCGTAAGTATTCCATCAACTTCTGCAGACTCAAGAAAGATTAATGCATGAGCATCTCTCTGCATCCTGAGTGCATCCTCACGGGGTAGAAAACCTTCATATTTTACCCACTTTGCTACATCATATTTTTGTATTAGATTGTGTAAGTTTCCTGATGTTGAGCCCACGAATATAACTTCAAGTTTATTAAGTATCTCTTTTTGATGTGAATTTGCTATTTCTCTGATTGCTTCAAAAAGTGGCGAAGGGTCTTGCCAGGGAGGCCAGAGAGCTCCTGTATAAACTAATCTAACTTTATCATATTCCCAATATTTTTCTGGTGGGATATTTTCTAAATCTTCAGTATCAAAACCATTTTCAACAACTTCTACATTTTCGATATTATATTTCTCCTTTATTTCATTAGCTAAAGGTTCGCTTACGGTTATTATCAAATCTGCGGTATGATTTACTTTTTTTTCGAGATGCTCCTCTATAAGATTAAAAGGGAAAAAAGATTTAGCTCTTGTTGACTTTGTTGTCCATGGGTCTCTATAATCTGCAACCCAAAATGTAGTAGGGTTTTGTCGTTTAATTTTTAGTCCAAGTAGATGAGGTGCGGAAGGAACATATGATGATACCAAAATATCATATTTATTCAGTTTAACTGCCCGGAATGCTTCATTTATCCAACCAATATCGAGCAAATTAATAGTTCTCGCGAGGTACATTATACCTTTGTTGTATATTACATCTTTGTTATATTTTATGGCTCCGCTAAGAATGTTTATTATTTCGAATAGCACTCTGCTTTTCAAAGAATTCTTGTCGGACGAAATCTTTTTTATATTATTTTGATGTTTGGACTGTGCTTTTTTCGTAAGTTTATCAAACATTGAAGAAAGTTTTTCTAATTTAGTTCTTATGTTTTCTAATTCTATTACTTTAAAGGAACTGCAATCAAGTTTTAGATCATTTTCTTTTTTTATTTTCGTTCGTGTAATAACTGTTACATCATGCCCCATTTTGGACCAATACTTTGCCCAACTATATTGACGAAGAGAGCCAATTGCATTTTGAGGCGGAAAATGATGTGTTGCAATTAAAATCTTCAGTCTACCTTTTATCATCGCTATCTAATAATTAAATAATAGACCTTCTGCGAAATAAGAGAAAAATTTTTTTAAACTTTGATAATATATATTATGGGGCATCTGAATTATGAGAACTTAGCTAAAAGGCCAAAGCATTTCCTTCGATACACGGGGCTGACTGTGTAGCAATTTGCTGAATTGGTCAAAAGACTCGAACCTCTATGGGATGAGGCAGAAATAATCAGTTGGGAGGGAAGGAAAAGGAAGATGTGAATTATTAGGATATTTATTTGGTCTTCATAACAGCTGCAGGTTGATTAAAAAAAGAATAGAAGTGGCAAGATCCTTGACCTCTCTTTTTCTGTCCCTGGTAGTATTCATGATTACAAATTATTTAAGCGTAGCAATATATGTGGGAGATTACCTCCTTTATCCCTATTTATTTTGACAGGGGATATCAGGGGATAAAAAATAAAAAAGATTACAAACAGCTAAAAGCAATTATTCCATGTAAAGCTACCAGAACTTGCAAGCTCACAAGGAAACAAAAAATTGTGGAAAGAAATTAAGTAAGATAAGGGTAAAGGTTGAACACATTATAGCTTGTTTGAAGAAATTCAAGATATTAGCAGAAATTTACAGAGGTAAAATAGAGGCTTACAATAGAAGATTTAAGATAATAGCAGGATTGACAAATTATAAAAGACTTGGTATAGTTGATATAAGTTAAAAAGTGAGAAAAAGAAAGAAAAGAAAAGAAAAAGAAGGGATATAGATTGCTTTAATATTATTACGTAGAATGTCTATTGTTGTTAAAATCTTCAAAAAATTTCTTATACCAGATTGCTACAATCATTTTTCTAACTTTTTTCCGGAGTTGTTTTGAATTGTTTTTAAGATAGGGATAATATTAATTCTTTTATTTTGTAAGGTATAGGATAATATTTATAACCAAAAATTGTGAATAAAAATTAAATATTACCTATTTTTTTGAGTTGTATCTAAAAACAATTTCTATATTCCAGAACTTTTCCTCAGAACACTTTCATATATGTGTTGATAACTTCTCCATGTTATCGTATTGAAACTGCTATTGTGCCACAAGAAAACAAATTCTCCATTATATTTTCTTACTTTATTGATAAGTATTATTATTTTCTTCTCCATCTCGTCTGGGGTGACTTTAGGTTGATAGTGAACAAAGCTTCCTTCCATTACTACGAGAGGTTTCTCTTTTAATTTTAGTTTTTTCCGTGAGAGAACATTGAAGACACTGAACTCATAACAGGTACCACATCTAAAACCTTCCTTGTCTGCATACGAGAGAGTACTATCCCAGGACATACCGTTATCTTCCCATATTTGCCAAGTTGTCGGCACCTCAAATCTCAAATAATGCTGTCTTCCGAAGCTTATTTGGGAATCTAAATTCTTCTCTAATTCTTCTTTTTCTCTTCTAAATTGATCCGGGTTGTTAAATGAATTATACGATGCGTGCATTCCTATATAATGTCCCCTTTGTTTTATTTTTCTTACCAATTCTTTTATGAATTGATCATCGCTCCTATAGGCGTTATCAAACTTAGTAACTCCTCTGCCCATAAAAAAGAAGTAAGATTTAGTTCCGATTTCTTCACTTAGATCCATAAGATAATCAAAATTATCGAATGGGTCTTTTTGTAAGCCAAAATATATTCCCATATTAGATTTTATCTGCGGAATCAAATTGCTAAAAACTCTAATATTTCCTCTGTTCAAAAAATTGATAACTGTCTCCCCTGCATCTCTCATTGTTTCTATCAGAATAATCAGAATATTTGGATATTTTGGATATTTAAGAGGTCTATCAACATCGTGTGTTAGTAGAAATTTAAATTCATGCTTTTTGAAATATAGATTATTATTAAGTTTAAGTAACATATTTTTTAGCATCTCAACGTATTCATTTACAATAGGTCTATCAAGAAATTTGAATTTATATGATAAACTAGCATATGCAGGGAACCGGTTATGCAAATCCCTTGTTTTATTAACATATTCTTCCCAACGTGTAAGCATAAAAAAACTTGATGAGAAAATGTCTATTCCGCATTCAATTAGAGATTGCCTTGTCTTTAAGTATGGGGAGCCGTAGATGATAGGTATATCGTCCTCTGGAATAAATGGGTTATTATCTTTTGTTTTAAATGACACGCTTTTAGGAATATTTTCCGATTTCAAGTACTCTAAATCTTGTTTATGTATGTTAAAAAAGTGGTCTTGTATTATAAGCTTGCATCCATTTTGTAATTCAATTTCTCAATCTTTGTAATTACCAATGACAAGATGATAATCTAATCCTAAAAATTCCTTAAAGATGACTTCAATAATATATTTTTCTTTCATCTATATTGTTTGGTGGGATTTTTATTTTAACATTTGCCATATATGTATGATATATTTTAACTAATTCCGGGTTTTCCCTACTATCTTCCTTATATTTTCCTTTGCAGTTTTTGGTAGGCTACTATAAATTAGAAGGAGCAAATTATCTAAAAATGTATAATAAATGTATAATAATTAATAATCTTTGAATTAAAAAAATAACGTAAATTTGTAAGAAAATATTTTATACCTAAAGCAGCCAGGCGATGAACAAAAATCGCTCTCTCGATATTTTTAACAGGAGATTTAATCTGCATCAGATATTCTAAAATCTTATTGTTGTTCATAAAAGCAAATTCTATAGAAGCCCAAAGCTTGGCTTTGATTTCCATGAAGACAAAATCTCTTCTTCTGGGACAATATTTAAACTCTGCAAGCCCCCACTCGTTATACTCAAGATTTCGCACTATTCTTTCTGTGTATTTTTCTAAAATCTCATTATAATATTTTCTAATCAGGACAGCCGATCCACCCACTGGTGGTAAACTAAGGTATTCTTCATGCTGAAATGAAGTTAGGATTTCTCCGTTTTGAGCTATGAAACCAACTCCAAAAGTAGAGTTTCCGGGGATATACTCTTGAAATATAAGATCTTGAATATTGGGCAATCCGATAAGTTCGCAAAGAGAAAATACTATCCCTCTATCCCCACCTCCCTTTTCAAACTTTTGTTTGTAAAATAAAGGAAATTTCATATTACTAACCTTGCTGATATCTGTGTATGTTTCTGGTACAGGAATTCCTAATTTTTGAACTTTATCAAGAGTAACAATTTTATCAAAACATTGAATATTACTTTTAGAATAGATAATTTGTCCCACTTTAAAATTGTCAAAGTGGGTAGACATCCAATAAGTGCTCTGGGCACCGGTTGGGATTATCATATCATAGCTATTTAACATTTCCAATTTATTTTTATCTATTGTTGTTATAACTTTCGAGTAAATTCGGCCTAATAAAATTTTTTGCCCAGGCAAAAGAGAGAAACCCTCTTTTGGTAAAAATCCGCCATGAAGAATACAGTTTTTATCATACTTTTTGATATACTTTGAAATTGCTATGGCTTGATCAATTGTTGGAGATAATATTAAAATTTTTTTCATCTTCCTAAAAGATTATTTATTTTCAGAAATATCTGTTATCCCTCGTTACAGAATCCTTTATTATGTATTATTATTAGTTCTTCTCTAAGGCTTTTATCAGGCTTACCATGTATACCATAAGGAGCCTTGAGCTTGCGCGAGCGTGGGATGAATTCATCTGATGTAAGCACAATATAGGTTGATGTATCAAAGTGTTTTGTTTTTAAAATATTCCGAAAGCTTTTGAGCGATTCTTTTTTCTTCTCATTAATTAATCTAATGTTAGCTAAGCCTATTAATGCCATAATAATTTGTACTTTCTCAATCCTTATATCATCAATTTTATATGGGAAACTACGGCAATAGGAATAGTCATATTCCCTTTTGATTTTCGGAGAACTTGTATATGATAAGACTCTTCTTTTCATATATCTCATCTTCAATGCACTCCTCAAAGAATCGAAAAAACACAAAATAAACTTCATTAATAACATTCTATACAGAGATAACTTTTGATTAAAGCTCATTTTCATCTTTGGATAAGGTATATAAATTTTTGAAAGTATTCCACCACCCATTATACCTGGAAAACTTTTGTCATTGAAGCTCACAATCGCGGATAGATTTGGTCCGTAATCTACGGGGAGATAGGGTAAGAGATTGATATCTTGGCATAAATCAACAATAACATGGATGTTTTTTTATGATTAATTCTCTAACTTCGGGTTCTTTTAAATTATCCAAGAAAGCTGATGATCCAAAGATACTTGCTGTAAGAAATATACCTACCCGATTATCGGAAAGCTTCTCTAATACTTCCGATTTCCTTGGTTCGAAATAATTATCTAAAGAATAGGTTTGTATGTCGTACCCAGCTTTTTCTAACGCTATATAGACAACATTACATATAAAATCTGGGATTAAAGCGACTCTTTTTTCAGAATAATCTTTTAGAGTAAGAGCAAGTTTATATAATGCTACACGACCAGAAACCTGTGGAAAAAATTTAAAGCCATTAAGAGATAGTCTTTTGCAGAGAATTTGAAATAATAATTCATAAGGTAGAAAATGTAAAGCTGCAAATAAAAAAAAATCTTTCGCCATCATTTTGGATTATCTAAATAAATATAATCCCTTTTCATTCATATTCGTGAAACTTTTTAAATGCTAAAACTTTATAATCGGACCAAAAACGTCTCCCTAAAAGTCCTAATAGCCTTTCACCCTGAAAAAATAGCTTCCTCAATTTCTCTCCACGTATATTGGAATTAGCAAGTAAATCCCTATATGGCCAAAACAGCATTCCACTGCAATTGTCTATTGCTTTTTTTCATTTTGCGAACATCTCTTATAGAGGAAAAGCAGTCTGATGATAAAATAAACCTGTACTTCTTCTTTGGCTCATAATACTCTTCAGCACGCCCAGCGATATAATTTATCTGTGGATAGGGATTCTCTTTTTTAGCAACCTCAATCATTTCAGGAAGATCCAATGCGTCAATCTGCACATCTGATTTTAAATCTATTATCATTCTTGAAATAACCCCGATGCCACATCCAATATCTAGAACATGATCGCCAGGAGATAATTTTTCGATATATTTTTTTATGAAATCTTTCTGTAATTCTCTAACGAGTTGGTTATATTCTTCGTTTTCCCATAAAACCCGACTTTGACCAGAAGAACTATATGCTCGTTTTCTCAATGGGTTTCGTAATCAAATTGAGGATAAATAAAAATTCTTCTTACTATAGATAAAATTGTCAATAAAAATGGGAACCTCCTTCCTAAATATTCTTTAAATTTTTGCATCTTATTAAACTTTTGCATATTAGCTAACTCTTTATAAAATTTTGTTCCGTCTTTTATAAACTCCAACTAACCACTTTGATCTTTTAAATATAATTTTTGATATCAATTTAAGTAAAGAAGTTAATTTTTTTCTGATTCCCTCACTGTAGATCCCGCTATCTTTTTTATTATCTGTTTTTCGAGGAAGTTCACTATATCCACAGGCTGGACACATATACCATATATTAATTTTAACCTTCAAAATTTGTCCTACTCTAAACAATAAGTTTGGATAAATATATGTAGCTCCAATTCTTTCAACACTATCCAATTTAAAGCTCGGAAAAAGATTGATTATATCTTTCTCCTTAAAAGTTCTAAGGTGATAGCTTGGGTGAAACTTAGTTTTGCAATATGGACAGGTTATAAATATTCTCTGTTCATCATAAGGGACGCTAATTATTATGTATTTATCTGCTACTCTATCAATTTCTTTTAGTGCTTCCTCATAGATACCATAGGGTAAATGCTCAAGAACTTCCAATGCTGTAACGACATCAAACGATCTGTCTCCAAATTTTAGATTGCTCGCATCCCCTAACTCGGCATTGACATTAAGATGCTTTCTTGCATAATCTATCTTTTTTTCAGAAATTTCTATTCCCATACCTTTTATACGACGTTCTTTTTCTAAAAGATATAAAAAAAGGCCCTCACCACATCCAACATCCAAAACTGATTTTGCATCAGACGGAATAAGACTGATAATCTTCCGGAACCGCTCCATCTCATCTGGATTACTAAGAATAAAACTCTCTACAAATTCTTCAACAGAATATTCTCCGTAATAATAGGAATACCACTTTTCTGAAAATTTCATTTTTTACTCAGATAATTTTTTTAATCTGATACTAATATTAATAGCTTTTATATTCATTATATATAAAACAAGATACATAAAACTGATTATAAAACTAAGAGATAATATAGTTAAGTCTGGAGTCCAATCTAATTTGTGTGATATCCAGAAGCAAAGAACGATAAGAACTGTACGGAAAATGTCCCATATAAATTGCCAATGTTGTAGTTCATGGATAGCAAGATGAGAAATTGTACCGAAGATGAGCTGAAAAATACTTCCCAGAGATAAGTAAAGGACATAATATCCTACCTTTTCCCATTCCCTCGGTCCAAGAACATACCCCAACACAAATGGGCTAATGATACCCAAAAAAAGAATTATAGCGCTGAATAAGGTTAATTTTTTGGAAAATTTAAAAAATAATCTTTTCAACTCAATTGGATCTCTTTTGATAAGTTGTGCTGCCTCAGCCCAAAAGACTTGTGACACAGATTGACCTATTAATATCGTAGGAAAACTTATTATTCTTTGAGCTACATAATAATAACCTACAACTTTTTGATCAAAATAAAAAGCTAACAGAAAGAAGGCTACTTGTAAACTAACAGTATTAGCTACACCAGATAGGGTTGAAGAGAGTGCAAATTTAAAATAATACTTGAACCAATATATTATTTTCCCTCTTTCAAATCCTTCAGGTATACTTTTTTTATCTTTCCAAAATAATTTAGCAAGGGTATTGAGACCTGATATTTGGTAGACAATATTTCCTATTATAAGACCTAGCGGTCCAAATTTAATAAGCCCCAGAATAATATTGGTTACTGCCCCCAATACACCCTGAGTTATTTTAGTTTTAGCAATATATGTAAAACTTTTTTTCCGTATAGCCCATATATATAAGCTTTGATATATCCCCCAAAAAAAAATATAAAACGGAATTATCCATAGATATGGCTTAATTGTGGATATATCAGAGAATCTACCTATTAATATGAGAGTGGGGACGGATATGATACCTGTAAATATAGAAGTTATTACACAAATAATCAGTAAATATATTGCATCGGAATCTTTTTCCAAATTTGGGATTGCCCATTCATAGCGAAAAGTCGCCGCAATTAAAAAAAAAGAAGATATAAATGTGAAAACAGCTAAAACTCCGAAATCTGATGGATTATAGATACGAGTCAATACAGGTGTAATAAGAATAGAGATACCATGTGAAAATATTGTACTTCCGGTTAAAACTGTAATATTTTGAGCCAGTTCCCCCTTTGGTAGTAAGTTAGCTACTCTATTTATTAACATAATAATAATAATGTTACATAAGGAATTCAGCGATAATTCTAGCCATCTTATTAGCTGAAAACTCTTTATTAAAATCCACATCTTTTCCGAATTTCAGGTCTCTTACTGCACTTAAAATTCTTTCCTTATCATCTCCAACTAATTTATTCCATCCTAGCTCCACAGTTTCAACCCATTCTGTTTCTTCCCTCAAAGTAATGCAAGGAACTTTTAACCAGAAAGCTTCTTTTTGAACTCCTCCGGAATCGGTCAATATCGCTTTTGCATTCTTTTCTAATTTGATCATATCAAGATAACCCAATGGTTCAATAACTAAAATTTTATCCAAAAGATTGTTTAGTTCAAAAAAATCAACCATCTTTTTAGTTCTCGGATGAATCGGAAATATAACAGGTTTATCGGATTGCGAAATCTATGAAAGAGCCATAAGAATATTTTTTAATCTTTCGTAGTCATCAGTATTCTCTGCTCTGTGGACCGTGGCAAGATAATACTCTTTGGGTTTTAGATTGAGTTTCTCCAAAATTTTACTTTTTATACTGCTTATCTTTGAAAAATGCATAAGTGAATCAAACATAATATCTCCTACCAAATAGACTCCATTTGCTATTCCCTCTCTTTTTAAGTTTTCGACTGCGGTTTGAGTTCGACAGAAGAGAATATCTGATATGTGATCTACCAAAATTCTATTTATTTCTTCTGGCATTTTTCTATTAAAACTCCTTAAACCCGCTTCAACATGTGCTATCGGGATATGGAGCTTTGACGCAGCTAATGCCCCAGCCAGAGTTGAGTTTGTATCTCCATAAACTATAACCAAATTAGGTTTTTCAATCAAAAGAACCTTCTCTATCTGCATGAGCATTTTTCCTGTTTGCTCGCCGTGATTTCCAGACCCTACTCCTAAGTTATAATCCGGCTCTGGTATTTCGAGTTCATCAAAAAAGAGTTTATTCATACCCTCGTCATAATGTTGGCCTGTATGAATTATAATCTCGTCTATTCCGCTTTCTCTTAAGGCTTTTGATAAAGGAGCAAGCTTTATAAATTGAGGTCTTGCTCCAACAATACTTGCAACCTTCCTTACCATCTATATCTTATTCAAAGCATCAATTACTATTTTTACTTCTTCTTCGCCAAACATAGGTTCTATCGGGAGGCTTAAAACATTTTCTGATGCTACCTCACTATTTTTGAGATCTCCAAATACTTCCATTCCATTATTTTTAAAAACCATCATTTTATGTAAGGGATAAGGATAGTAAACCATAGTAGATATACCTTGCTGTTTTAACTTTTCCTGAACTTCTTTGCGAGCTTTACCCATCAATAATACAGTATATTGATGATAAACATGGTATGCTTTTTCTTTTTCATTAGGGAGTTTCAACCATTTAATATCTTTTAATCCCTCGCTATAAATTTGCGCAATCTTTCTTCTTTGCAAATTGAACCTATCTATATATTTAAGTTTAGTGAGCAAAATTGCTGCTTGAATAGTATCAAGCCTGGCGTTATAACCTATATGTTCAACATTGTATTTATCTTTTCCTCCATGTTTTATGAGCATTCTTACAATCTCTGCAAGCTCATCGTCATTAGTTGATACCATACCGCCGTCGCCAAAACATCCAAGATTTTTTGAAGGGAAAAAACTAAAGCATCCCAAATCACCAAAACTTCCGGTTTTTTTATTATTCCAAGCTGCTCCGAAACTCTGGGCACAATCTTCTACTACAAATAAATCGTTTTCTTTAGAGAGCGCTAATAATTCATCCATATCACATGGGTGTCCATAAAGATGAACTAGTATAATTCCCTTAACCTTCTTTCCATACTTCCTAATAGCTTTTTTTACAAGTGATGGAGAAAGATTATAAGTTTCTAATTCTATATCTACAAAAAGTGGAGTGGCACCGGATCTTAATATGGTGTCGCCAGTTGCTACAAATGTAAAAGGGGTAGTAATAATTAGGTCACCCTTATCCCATCGCTCCTGCTTTTTGATTTTTATAGCAAGTGCCCTCAAAGATAAGATAAGAGCATCAGTTCCTGACGAGCAAGCTATGCAGTGCCTCACGCCAAGATATTCCATAACCTTTTTTTCTAATTCTTCTACTTCTGGACCAAGAATATATTTCCCTTCTGCTATGCATTTAAGTATTACATAATCTATTTCTTCAATAAAACTATAATATTCCTTTTTCAGGTCTAACATAGGTATGGATTCAGGAGGATCTTTGCCAAAAATATCTGGGCTTTTCAACGCTTCTTCGGGGGTAAAAATTTTGATACCTTCTACCTCAAATTTCTTTTCAGAAGATGTTATAATAATACCATCTCCAACGGCTCTTTTAAATGAAAGAAATATTAAAGCATTCCCTGAGTCTTCGTAATCAAGGGATAAAAGTCCTTCATAGCCTGTTGTGCTTATTATTTTGAACCTGCTGAAAAAAATCTCTTTAAATTTCTTTTTATCTGCACCGTATTTATTCAGAAAATAATCGATAGTTGGGATCATAGATGAGCTAATAAATAGCTCATGATTAGTTTCAAACAATTTATCTACAAGTCTTTTTGAGATTTCCTGTCTCCCTAAGAAAGCGTCAAGTAAAATATTGACGTCTATTAAAATTTTAGCCATTATATTTCCTTTCTAGGTGTCTTTTCTAGGTATCTTTGCCATTCTTTTTCCCAATTCCCAATCTACAATTTTGCTTTGTAACTTTGGAAACAAAGCTTTTATTCGGAGGCAAAAGTAAAATCTATCCGGAACTTTATCATTACCCTCACGAGGATCATTTATATCAATTTTAGTTTCTTCCCCAAACATTGTTATTTTTCTATTATTTCCTTGTTCTTTAAACGATGGCATTAAAGAACCTTTCTTTTTCTCTTTTAGCTTTTTACCTCCATTATTATATACTATAATTTCTCATCTACCGGATGGAACTTATCTCCATCATAGAAATATATACTTCCACAATTTCCACAAGCAATTTTTCTATCTTCTTTTATTTCTCCTTTCACAAGCCCATTGCTCACGAGAACGACTCCACATTTACAGACCCAACCCATATGCCTTGCGGGGTTTCCATAGTAAAGCGCATAGTCAGGCACATCATGAGTTACCACCGCTCCTGCTCCAATAAGTGAATATCTCCCTATAGTTATACCACATAGTATTGTAGCGTTAGCTCCAATAGTAGCACCTCTTTTGACAAGAGTCTGTTTGAATTCATGTTTTCTTTCGACAAATGCTCTCGGAGTGAGGACATTCGTAAAAACACACGATGGGCCACAAAAAACATCATCTTCCAAGATAACTCCTTTGTATAATGAGACATTATTTTGGATCTTACATCTATTACCTATTATAACATCTGGTCCTATCATAACATTTTGTCCGATGACACAATATTCTCCTATCTTTGAGCCTCTCAATATGTGAGTGAAATGCCAAATCTTTGTTCCCTTACCAATTTCTACACCATCATCAATTAACGCGGTCTCGTGCACAAAGTAATTATTGTTTTTGTCTTTAATTTCCAGTTTTTGATTTCGTATGCTTTTTTCAGTGTAATTTCTTCGCAAAGAGTCTTCCGCCAATTCAAGAAATTTGAGAACTCTTATCCCCTCATATCCATCTGTTTTTGGTCTTTTTCGTTTTCTAACGCAATCAATAAAATGTAATAATTCAAGTTTCAAAGGTTCCTCTTGTTCTACTGGAATAACTTCATAATCAGATTTCTGAGCTACCGGGATTTTCCCATATTTCCACTCTATCTTGTGGGGATAGAGAAAAAGCTTTTCTTTACTTAAGTCGTCGAAGACTGCCATAGCTTTTGACCCAACCACAACCAATTTCTGCTCTTTGAAAGGATGAAGCCAACTTACAAAAATGTGTCCTCTTATTCCATTTTTGAATTCAAAATATGTTAAAGTAACATCGTATATACCATCGGATACGTAGGCACCGCCAAAGCAAGAAAGCCAAACTGGTTCTTCACCAACCAGATCTAAAATCACAGATATATCGTGAGGGGCAAAACTCCACAATATGTTTTCTTCTACCCTCAACTTACCTATATTTAGGCGATTGGAATATATATATTGGAGCTTCCCTATCACACCATTTGATATTAGTTCTTTTAACCTTATAACTGCTGGGTGATATTGAAGGATATGTCCTACCATTAATATTTTATTTTCTCTTTCTGCTATCTTTACGAGCTCTTCTCCTTCCTTCAAGGTCAAGGATAATGGTTTTTCAACAAAAACATCTTTGCCTGCAAGGAGAAATTTTTTAGCTAACTCATAATGAGTAGAAGCAGGTGTAGCAATAACGACAGCTTCTATATCGCGACTTGACACTATATCATCTATATCTTTTGTGTATTTTACATTAGGGAATTGTTTTTTTCTCTCGTTGATAACATCTTCATTAATATCGCAAGCAATTTTTACTAAGCCTAATTCATATAGATTTCTCAAAATATTTCTACCCCAGTATCCCAACCCTACACAGGCTACGCCAAAATTTTCTCCTTTTATTTCGTTTGCCTTCATATCACGTACTACCATAATTACAATCTGTATTTTTCTTGGATTACTTCACCTAATACTTCTTTTTTTATATTTTATTTTATTGTCTTCTATTAATGTTGCATATAATATATTCTCTCTGCCTCCACCTACTTTGTATAGAAAAATCATAAATCCTTTTCTCTATATTTTTTAATGCTCGCTGTTATTTCCTCTCTATTTTTTCTAATCCTGGGATTAATGAAATCAAAAACTTTTCTTTTACTCTTTTAGCTTTCATATCCGTAATCTCGTCGCCCAAATGCTTATAATTTATTTTATTATTTTAAACGTTATTAACTTTATAAATCATCAAAAAATGCTTTCTATAAATTTTATAAAATCAAGGGATACAACATCCCATGTTTTATCCTTTGCAAAAGCTTTGCCTGATGTCCCAAGCTCATGCCTTAAACTTTTATTAGATGCCAACAAAATCATTTTTTGCAGGAGATCATCTGATGAATT
>AWOA01000079.1 GCA_000494225.1 Candidatus Calescibacterium nevadense OTU 1 | reverse complement strand
AGCTAGAAGGGAGAGGGGTGTCTGCCTGCTTTGTCACCAACCGATAATGCAGATAGATCCACAGACAGGAAAGCACTACACTGAAACGAAAAATCTACCAGAAGATGTCAAGGGAAGGCTGAAAGGCTACGTGAAGTTTGTCCTAGAACTTTACAATAAAGGGTTGGGCTATGGCACAAGTAAAGAACTACCGCCATGGGTGAGTGAGACACCAGCTAGGAAGAGGTTACTGGTCAAAGTTAAGGTGAAGCAGGGAGACTTAGAGTTCGAGCCATGTACAGAAAAAGACCAAGAAAAACTTGACCTTGCACAGAAAGAAATATTAAAAATGCTCGAGATAAACGACCCAGATATACCACGAGAGGGGATCTCTCTTTATAGCGTTAGATACTTGTTCCCGATTCTTTATGGAATGACTGAGTGGTATAAGCTCTTTAATCCGCGCCAGCTCCTAACCCTCGTAAAACTCGTCAAGCTGATCCGCCAAGCAGGCAAACAGATAGAACAAGAAAAACTCGAGAAAGGACTGAGCCGAGAGGAATCATACAAGTACACGGAAGCTATAACAACGTATCTAGCAATAGCGTTGATCAAATACGTGGATTATAATTCGATTGTAAATTATTGGAATGCTTCATTAATTAGGGCTCCAACAATGGCTGTGAGAGGGATAGCAATGCAGTGGAATTTCTGCGATACTTCGCCATTTATTCATATTACTGGATCGTTCGTGCAGACAATGGCAAATTCTATAAAAGGTTTGTCATATTCTGTCACTTCCGTTACCTATTCTAGCAACGTTAGTATTTTGCTTGATGATGCCACTATGTTAAGTAAGCTTGATTTTGATGAGAAATACAATTTAATCATCACCGATCCGCCTTATTATGATGATGTTCCTTATGCTGAGCTTAGCGACTTTTATTATGTTTGGCTTAAGAGGGCTTTAAGCGACGTTGAAGACGGTCGTCTCGTGCCGAGGTTTCTGCCTGAAGCCTTCTTTGAGAAAGTTGGTGATAGTTGGGTTGAGGTTTCGACGCAATGGGAGAAGTATGCGTTAAGCGAGGTTAGCTTGAATCCGCCACGGCTAGGTCCTAATGCTACGTATGAAGACGGTGTAAAACACTATCAGAATCTTTTAAACTCCTCATTCATTAATATGGTTTCAAGGCTCGTGGATGATGGCTTACTGGTAACTTATTATGCTCATACTGATCCAGAAGCGTGGAAGGCTCTGCTTGAAGCTGGGTGGGAAGCGGCTGGGCTAAGGGTGACTAACGCCTTTCCGCTGACTACTGAGTCGAGTCAAAGCATTGTTAAGAGGGGTAAGCTCGCAATGAACACGAGCATAGTTGTCGTTTGGAGAAAGGGGTCTGAGGGTGTTGTAGAGGCTTCCCAGCTCTATGAGGAGATGGTTGAGAGTGCGGCTTCTAGGGCTAAAGAGCTTATGGATTTGGGTATGACGGGAAGGGATCTGGTGATAGGCACGTTAGCTGCTGCTCTGGCAACAGCGACGAAGTACCGTGAGGTTAGAGCTATGGGTAGGCTTGACACAAAAACCCTCGTGGAGAACTACGTTCACCCAGCAACCTATCTTGGGCTAGCTAGGGCTATGGCTAGAAGGGCTGATCTCAAAGATAGTGTCAGGAGCCCCGACGCCCTGTTCTATTTGCTGGTTAAGTCAACCCTCGCTGGCGCTAAGAAGAAGATTCTTGAAAGCACAGATCTGAGGCTCTTCTCCATCGGTACCTCGCTGGACGTCAATTCGGCCATCAAAAGCTGGAAGATTTTGAGGGCTAGCGAAAAAGAGGGTGAAGAGAAGGGTGCGAAGGTGGCTAAGGCTAAAACCCTAGTTCTAATTGAGCCACCCTCCACTGACCCCTCGAAGTTAGCAGAGCTACTGGAGGTTAGAGGGGTCGGGTATACGAGCCCGAATATACGATGTGTCGTGGACGCCCTCCACTTCACCGAATACTTGGCAGTCACCCGCTCACGCAAAGAATTCAGGCGAAGAGTAGAAGAACTCAAGACAGCATACCCTTCATTTGAGGAAGCACTTTCCCTCGCAAAAATATTGGCTAAGATATTACCTGAAGAAGACGTGGAGAAGAAGTTGTGCGAAAAAATCGTGGAGCACCTATCTCCTGTTGAAACGAGCCTAAATGACATACAAGGTAGGTGAGCACTTATGGGGTTAATAGACCTCGTCAGAAAAGGCGTGATTGAAGTTTGGGATGACGTTTATGATGCTAGACTCGATGATAAGGCTGCACCAGACCTTGCTGACGTAGTGAAGGGGAGAGAAGAGCCCATCTACTCTAACCCCGAGGAGTTCTTCAGCAGAACCTATCTGACGAGCCAGATGCGGGAACTCATCGAAGACATTTCTGAAACGCTGTCCAAGGGTAAAGGTGGAAGGATCTTCCTGCTAACCTCCCTTTTCGGCGGCGGAAAAACACACACCCAAATCGCGCTCTACCACGCCTTCAATACCCCTGAGAAGTTGAAGATCCTTGACGAGTCGCTCGCCTCCAAAGTCGCTGAAGTCGGTAAGCCGATAATTGTTGTTATGGATGGGAGTAGGGCCGATTTAGTTCCGCATCCGAAGGAACCGTACAAAGCTGAGGGCTTCACAATTAAAACCATCTGGGGCATGCTCGCCTACAGGCTCGGAGCTTACGCGAAGATCAGGCATAGAGATAGCGAAGGGGCTGCTGCCCCCGAGGTTAACCTTCTAAGAGATTTACTCGCCGAAGCTAGGGGGCCCCTACTTATACTGATTGATGAAATAGTCCACTACATCTTCAATATGTACAAGTCCCCAGAGCTCAAGGATTATGGGGATCGTGTTATGCTGTTCCTTGACTATCTAGCTAGGGCTGTTGAAGACATACCTAAAACAGCCTTAGTCGTATCCGTGCAGGCTGAATATAGGTTTATCGGGGGACAGAAGCAACTTTTCGAGGAGGAGGTTTTCAAAGATTACGCGAGGGCCGTTCTCAAGGTTCTAAGTAGGCAGTCTACGAAGATTATACCCCCTGTTTCTCCAGAAGATGTTGTTATGGTCCTTAAACGTAGGCTCTTCAAAAAGGTACCTGAAGAAAAGGCTATAGATGCAAAGGACAAGCTCTACAAGCTCTATAGAGAAAATCCACAACTATTCGGTGTCGAATCGGAGTGGCAGCTCTCTTTAAGCGAGGCTGGGAGGCTAGCCTCTGTAAAAGACACCTACCCATTCCACCCCAAGTATGTTGAGGTTCTTCAAGAGGTCGTTACAAGGAATAAGGATCTCCAGAAGACAAGGGATGCTGTGAGAATAACGAGAAAGGTTTTTAGAAGGCTTCTAAAGGGGCTAGAAGACTCCGAGTTTATCATGCCCTGGCATATAGACCTAAGGGACCCGGATATCAGAAATAGGGTTCTAACGGACAGCTATAGGGAGTTCAGGGATGTTGCTTCACGAGACATAGTTTCGGAAGATGGGAGACTTGGTTCTGTTAAGGAATGTTCGAAGCCATCTTTAGCACTTAAAATCGCGACCGTTGTCTTGCTTAAGACATATACTTACGAAACATTCAAGGAACCGTTGAAGGTTTTCCCCGACAAGAAGAGCGTGGCTTTGATGGTTTATGAGCCTGAGACATTCGCGAAGGAGAATTGGACCCCATCCGATATCGAGACAACGTTAGGTGAGATGCACGTGCTACCCCACTTCGCTGAGGAGGGTGGGCTGTACTGGTTCACGCCTTACTTCCCAGTAACAGATTATGTGGAGAGGAGGGCTCAGGAGCTACTTAGGGAGTCTAAAGCTGCACTCTACAAGGTTTTAAAGGAGAGTGTCAGCGGGCTCCTAGTTAAGAGAGAGAAGAGGGGTGTGGTTGATAGAGGTCAAGTCTTTGACGAAAGAAACACTATTATCGTAGGGTTCGGCGACGATCTCTGGAAAGACGCTCTGGTTAAAGACGACCCCTCCCTAAAGCTTGTCGTTTTCGTCAAACCTGAGGTGAACGAAGAGGAGGTTGAGAGTTTAATATTAACGAGGGGCGAAGGGAGCAGAAGAACATATAGAAACACAGTGGTAGTCCTATGCCCCCATCAAAACGCTGATTTTGAAAGACTCCACTCACTTGCAGCCAAAATCCTCGCTTCTCAGGAGGTTATGGAAAGGCTTGCAGAATACTACACGGACAAGGAGATCAGAGGGTTAATGGAGTCTAAACTCAAAAGATATGAGGATGGCATCCGTAACAACCTAAACCTACACCTTTTGTCAACATTAACTCGAATAGCTTATCCGAGAAGGGGTGAAGTGGACGATAAAGTAGAGTGGGTTGAAACCACAGCATCCTCATCCATAATACACCAGGTTGAGGCTGGGTTGAAGGATCCAGCGACGGGACCTAAACTTAGGACAACATTCAGCTTCAGTGACCTAGCAATGCTGTTGAAGACGAATGTGAATTGGGATTTGGTCGAAGGAGAGGAGCGGCGAGAGGTTAGGGAAATCGTAAACTTCTTCTACACATCAACGGTCGCACCTATAACCACTCGCGACGCCATTGAAAAGGCGTTGTTAGAAGGTCTCAAACTCCTCGATATTGGGGTTAAGATTGACGAGAAGCTTTATTGGAAGAGGGTCGGCCCTGAGAACGGAGCTGAGATTCCGCCCTCACCTTTAAGGGATTCGGCTGAAATCCTACCCTATAAGTTGGCTGCAAATATTCTGAAGGATAGGCTTCTAGCCGAAGAGGAGGAGCAAATAGTAGACAAAGAGCTACATCTAGTTTGGTACGAAGTTGAAGTAGCTGGTAAAAGAGTGAAGCTACGTGATCTTATTTTGGAGAAGGGTTGGGAGAGAGCTTTGAAAGCCGGAATCCTACTGAGACAGGAGCAGGTAATACCTAAGGGCTTCCTGCTGAAGGTTGAGCCGAGCTCCGTGAGGGTCAAGCCTGAAGAAAGCGTGGAAGTTAAAGTTTTTGTAAAGCCTGTTGGAGTATACCCCAATAAAGTGAAGTTGATTGCCGAGAAAGGAGCGCTTTCACCCAGCGAAGGCGAATGCCCGCTCGAATCTCGATGGAGCCTAGGTGTCTTTGAGGAGCCAGGCGAGTACGCTTTTACTCTGAAGGCCTTAGGCGAGGATGGTACGACAAGATCTGCCACCCTTCTAGTTTACGTGGAAAGCTTAGAAGAGGAGGTGAACGTCGAAAAGTTAGATGCAACGCTTGTGGGCGCCAAACTCGTCTATATTTCGCCGAAGGATATAACGTCTTATAGGCAAGCGGTGGAGATAATCTCTAAGCTCAACATTAACGCAGAGGTTAGCCTAACCTTACAGTTCGGGAAGGAGATAACTTTTGCTGGGAGAAGCATGGATGTGAAGCTCGCAGCCATATTCCTTTCGAAGTTCAGAGAAATAGTTATGGCTCTGCCTGACATGGAAAAGGAGATAGTAATAGGCGGGGAAATAAGACCCCGCCAGCCTTTAGTTATAGACGAGTCGAAGATATCGGCTCTCGTCCCTCTTTCAAATAAAGCTCTCTTCAAGCTGAGGGTTAAGAAGCTTGAATGAAGAAAGAAAAACCCTCGCAGTAAAACCGTTGTACAGGATAAAGGCATATAATAAAACCGTTAAGTTTATCTGGTCCTCCAACACCGAAAAACCTTTAAAGGGCTCAACAGATCTGAAAGCTAGGGTAAGTTTCGTTGAGCTTCTTAAGCTCGCGGAAAGAATAGGTTGCCAAGTAAACGGCTCCGAAATATTGCCGCCCAATCAGGACGCCTATAACAGGTTACTTGTATATGCGTGTGTGAGGACTTCCGTAAGAAAACCTTCTGGAGTGTTAAGACTCGTTGACTGTGTAGTTGGAATGAGTGGCTGGGACGCCCTATACTGGGCTTCCGCTTTTAGAAGGCTTTGGTGGTCAGGCCCTAACTATAGAGGCCTACGCAAAGCTGTGAAGGCGTTTAAATTCTTCTTCGACGTAGGTTAGAGGAGAAGGAGCTTGGATCTGAAGGAAGCAGTGAGCGCTATACTCTCAACATTCTTAGAGGAACTAAGCTACCACCCAATAGTTTCACCATACTTGAAGGTTTCTGAGGATTTTCCGATTCAGCCCTACCTCCACCAATACGAAGTTGTAGCTAGACTCTCCGTAAGAAGACCTATTAGAGCATTGATAGGCGATGAGATAGGGTTAGGAAAGACTATCACAGCAATAGCCCTAGCCAAGCACCTTGAAAGGATTGGGAGGGTAAAGAGGGTCCTCATAATTGTTCCAAGGGTTCTTGTAAACCAGTGGAGAAAGGAGCTTTCGAGGATGGGCATCCCAGACTCGAAGGTCAAACAAATTGAAAGCTACAACTTGGACTACCTCAAGTCTATAGACTTCCCGGAGGGCTACTATCTCGCCTCAATGGACTTCTTGAAACGTAAAGAGAGGATAGGCGAGGTACTTAACATCCGCTGGGACCTCGTTATAGTAGACGAGGTGCACAAATTCGGCTACAAAACAGAAAGGTTCTGGCAGATCGGGAAGATGCTTGTCGAAAGATATCCTGAGAGAAACGTGCTCTTCCTCTCAGCCACACCACACAGAGGCGACCCAAAAGATTACATTCTTAGGCTGAGGCTCCTCGACCCATACCTTACAGCGGGTTGGAGGAGCCTCGACACTCGCCAGTTCTACGACGCAACACACAGCTCTCTGCTGTTTAGGAGGACTAAGGAGGATATAAACAAGATATACGAAGGGAAGCAGATCTTCCCACCTGCAAAATTCTACGCCGTTGTGATAAAGGCAAGAGACGACGAAGCTGAATTTGTTAAAAGTCTTGTGGACTTCTTAAGAAGCAAGCTTGCGGAGTTCGCGTATGATAAGGGTCTGATAGAAGCGAAAATCATACCACTACTGGTAATACTAATCTTTAAGAGAGCGATGTCAAGCCCATATGCAGCGTGGACAACCCTTGAAAGGCTTCTGATAAAGAGGGCTGAACCCAATTTCCCCAAAGGGCTTATAGACAGTGTCAGAAGCTTCTTAGATGTCGGAATCGAGGATTACGAATATGACAGGGAACCGGAGGAGGTTTTCGAAGAGTTTCTAGATAGAGCTTCGTCACTACTCACAACCAGTGATGTTGAAAAGATAAGGATGATTAGGGACGCTGCGAAATCGCTGATGGAGAGGGGAGACAGCAAACTCAACGCTTTGACATCTCTATTAGAGGATGTAATGGCCGAGGAGGGGACGAAGGCTATAGTTTTCACAGAATATAAGGATACAGCAGACTATCTGATAAATTATTTGACGGAGAAGAGGCATCCAGAGTGGAGAACGGCGATTCGCAGACTCACATCCGAGGAAACAATGGACGAAAGTGAATTTCGAAGGATAAAAGATGAGTTTGAAAGGGATCCGCGTGTCAGAATACTCGTTGCCACAGACGTTGTGGCTGAGGGAGTAAACCTACAGGTTGCGAACATACTCGTCAACTACGAGATACCGTGGAGCCTGATCAAACTGGAGCAAAGGGTTGGGAGGGTCTGGAGGCTCGGCCAGACGAAGGATGTGGAGGTATATACACTCTTCATGAGTAACGTCGCCGACATGGCTGCCTTACGATCTATGTACAGCAAGCTCATGAACTTAAAGAGTGCTTTAGGACGCACCAGACCAATAATAGGCCAAGACGTTGTCTACTATGCTGAAGCCGAAGATCTAACTAAACTCCCTCCACAGGTCGCCATAACGGAGAGGGCAAAAAGGAAGAAGTTTCTAAAGGTTACGGAGGGAAGAGCGATCCAGACCTTCATTAAGGGAGGTGAAAAAGGGCTTGAAGACCTCGTCGCTTCGATAATTGCGGCAAGAAACGAGCTTGAAAGGGAAGTCGAGTCCAAAGGCATACTTTACAGACCTAAAACGAAAGAGGAGATTGAACACGCAATAAAACCCCTAGGGTTTAGAAACCCCTCCGAGCTCCTAAGCGGTCTCCAAGAGGTTGTTAGAACTGCGTGTAAGATATTTGGGTATAGGGTCCTTGAGGGAGATGGCTCTTTAAGAGTCATCCGCGGCACAGAAATGCCGATCACGATTAAAACAATCGACAACATATTCGGTCTCTTTACATCCAAAAACCTTGAAAGCACATACCGCTGTCTGGTAGCTTATGGCGAGAAAGAGGATTCGATTATTATATTTCCAATAGAGTTAGTAAGCAAAAGAGACGGTACAACCCTTTATAGAGAGCTTATCGGTGCAAGCTTAAAGGATGGTAGGATTTTGAGGGGACCGCAGATGTTGAGTGTTATGTCTCAGGCGCTTACCTCATGCGTAGGGGTCACGGAGTTTAACCTACAAAATTTTGATGCTCCGTTTATGCTTAAAGTTAATGTGATTGATGAGTTTAAGAGAAGTGCCGCGGAGATTCTCACCCCTATTAACATATACACTAATAAACTTGAGAGCGCAGGACTAAGGGATGCCGATAAAACCTTCCTCAAAGCCTCTGATGATATAGATGTTAAGATTCAAAAGCCTTTATGCCTACTCAGCTTTGTCAAGCCCCCATTAACCCCCCTCGTGAGCCCCCCTGAAGTATTGAGGAGGGAGGTTGAAGAGAAGGCTGTGCAATATGTAATAGAGGTCGAGAAATCGGAGGGGAGGAACCCCATAAGAGTCCCCGAAAAGGAACACTATGATATTAGAAGCGTTGAACCAACAGGTGCCGTTAGACTGATTGAGGTCAAAGGCCACAGCGGGTCTGAAGTTTACGGTGAGCTAACCATCGAGGAGGCTAAGGTTGCGCAGGAGAAGGGTGAAGTCTACTGGCTTTACATAGTTTACGATATTGGAAGCGGAGAGCCGAAGCTCCTAAGGTTCAAGGACCCCTTCAAAACGATGAATTGGAAGACCTTTGAAAGGGTTGAAAGGAGGTATATACTCTGGCCTAAAGGTTAGCAGTTGATATGGTTGAGATCAACGTTCTAGGTGGGGCTGAAAGCATAGGCGGAAACTTTGTGAAGATTGAGGATGTAGATCGCATACCGATCTTCGACCAAGGCATACGATTCGACGTCATGGCTAGCTACTACAAGCCCTTCATAACCCTTAGGAGCACGATGCGAAAGTTTATATGCGATGCGGCGCGCGGGTATATATACCCCCATACCGCTGCCCGCATGTATATGCGCGACTATATAGAACCGCAAATGCGAGGGCCCCATTCGGACGTGCCCGATTTGCGATATATCGCGAGCCGATCCTCGAGGAGGGGCCTGTAGGTGCGAGGGGCCCTTCTCGAGGGGGCTCGGGTTAGGGCCTATTGCATTCACGATATATCGCAAATTCGGATCCGCATGCGATTGAGGCCCCTGCACGAGAAGGGCCTTCGCGGTAATACCTACACGAGCCCGACCGGCATTCGGAATACCCGAAGGGCACTCACTATATAGAAACGCATGAAACTATATAGTCATGCGCACACCTGCAAGGAAGGAGTGTTCTAAGGCCCCCCTTGAATTGAACCGCCGCAGAACCAGATACTTGTTGCCCCGTAGGTGGAACTCCAGCTCAACCTCTCCCTCACTGGCTCCGTCCCTGACTATGTTCGCGTTGTTGCCGCGGGAATGCTCGCCGTATAGTGCGTATGTTATAGCGTCTATCACGGAGCTCTTCCCTGCGCCGTTCCTACCTATGAAGACGATGAGCCCCTCTGGGAGCTCCAGCTCCGTCAGCTCGTGACAGGTGAAGTTCTTCAGCCTGACGCGTCTTATCACTTCCATTCACCACTCAAGTAGTATCTCCAGACCGCCTCGGCCGCCTCTCCCCCTCTCTTGGGGTCGGTCAGAAGCGGCAGAAGCTCGTCGAGGGCGAAGGCCGTGTTTCTCTCGTGTCCCAGCACCTCCATCGCCAACCTCCTGAGCTTCTCCTTTACCTCTAGCGTGGTCTCCGCTAGGTCCGAGGCTGAGGGCTCGGGGACTCTTGGGGAAACCTGCCGTATTTCCTGCACTATGTATCTCTCCTTGAGCTTGTCCTCGATCGACAGCAGGTCGAGCTTGCCCTCCTCCTCAACCTCCAGCCACAGGCAAGGCTTGACCTTGTGCTCCTTCTGGATGAGGCGTTCGATGGTCTCTCGGAGCTCCCTACCCGTTACCCTCAGCCTCAGCTTCGGCCTCACGCTGGTTAGCCTCTCCCGGTGGACGACCGGCACATCGCCAGATAGGTCGACGATGCTGACCCCGCACTCGTCTGACTCGTCGACATCCACCCAATGAGTGGGGCCCGGGTACGAGAGGATGCCGCCGCCGTGGTCTACTACCTTGTACCCGTGATGGTGGCCCATGGCGTAGTAGTGGAAGCCTTCAGGGAGCTCGGCGAGCGATAGCTCGGCTCCTGGTCCGGCTATCTCCCGGAGGCCTTGGTGGAGGACGAGGACGCTCTTCCCGCCGCGGGTGCGCTGTTCTTCCCCGATCTTCTCGAGCTTTTCCTGGAGTAGTCTGTGCTCGTACCTCTTGTGTTTGTGCAGACCGACTACCCTCAACCCCTTAACCTCGCGCGGTTTACCGTCGCCCACATAGGTTCCTATCCCGAGCCTCTCGAGGATCATCGGGTACGGGGTCACTCCTGCGATGTACGGTATGTCGTGCTCGCCGAGCGTGAAGAGGAAGGGTATGCCGTTTTCGGATAGCCTTCGCACACCCTCTATGAGGACTGCAACGGCTGTCCCGTAGGGCCTCGGCGTGTCCAGTATATCGCCGGAGTGGATAACCAGGTCCACACGCTCCCTGATGAATACTTCGACGGCCTCCCTGAACGCGTTGTAGTAGTCCTCCTCCCTCTCCACTAACCTCTCGCCCGTGTGGTACCAGCCTAGGTGGGTGTCCGACATGTGACCGATCATCAAAGCCTCATCAACTCCTCCGTTGCGGCGAAAGGCTTGGAGACCTCTTCCCTCCAGAGCCGCACCGCCTCGAGATCCCTCCCCACGAGCTTCTCCTCCACCATGTGCGTCTTAACCAAGGCCGGTAGCTTGATGAACTGTCCCACGAGGATCATCTCGCCCGGGTTCAGGCTGGGCAGCGAAGCCCCGAGCTCCTCGGAGACCTCGTCCGTCACCTCCCTGATGAACTTCTGGTCGCTCGGGTGCGTGATCCCGGAGATCGCGAAGCTGCCCACCTGGCTTATTATGTCGGGGTCGAGCTTGCTGGGCCTCTGCGAGACTATTATCAGCGAGACCCCGAACTTCCTGCCCTCCCTGGCCACCCTCGCGATGGTCTCCGAGCACTCCGTGTCCTCACCCGCCGGCATGAAGACGTGGGCCTCCTCTATGGCGACCACCACCGGCGACCTGAACTTGCACTCCCCGCCCCTCAAGGCGGACTTCCTGTCCTGGAGGATGCTGTCGAGGTAGGTGCTGACTATTCTCTGGGCCTGCAGCTCCGTCAGGTCCGAGACGTCGAGGACGTTCACCCGGTTGTTCGCTATCGTGTCGAGCGGGGTACGAGCCGAGGGGTCGAAGATCCGACCCCAAACGTTAAGGGCCCTCCTCATTATGTCCAGTAGCCGCTGGGCTGCCTGCCTGTCCTGCGGCCCCGCCTTCTCGCTCTCCACAATATCCTTCAGCTTCTTCTCTAGGGCTTCCCAGAAATTCGCCGCGTTTATGACATCCTTCGTGTAGACCTTCCCCAATATGGACCTCTGGCGCTCGGCGTTCTTCCTTACACCGAGCATATCGGCCAGCTCCTCGGAGTTGAGGTGCCGCGGGTTTATCTTCGGGCTGACAAACCTGAGTCCGCGGATGTTAAGCTCACGGTACTCCCCGTGGTAGTCGAACAGTACTAGGGTCCCATTCCTCTCCGCGACCCTCTTCGCCAGAAGCGCTAGCAGGTTCGACTTCCCCTTCCCCGTCGCCGCGAGGATGGCGAGGTGTCTCGACGCGAGGGCGTCTAGGTTGACCGAGACGGGGACGGATGGCCGTCTGAGGAGCTGGCCGACCTCCACCCAGCTATCACCGTGCCCACCGTAGATTTTCCTCAGCAGCTCCTCATCCGCGTACTCGACAGATGCACCGGGCTCGGGTGGGACGGTCGGGTAGATGCGCTTGCCGTTCAGTAGATCTCTCACCAACCCAAGGGCCCTAGCCACCCCTATCCTGACCCTGTCCCTCGGGTTCTTCAGGCTGGCACGTCTTGCCTCGTCGGCAGTCAGGTAATCCTTCGACTCGGAGAGGAGCGCGCTCACGTTCTTGAAGTACTCTGTCATATACAGAACTGAGCCATCGTCCGTGTCAACGGTGACGTAGTCGCCTACCCTGACGGGGTTCTTCGAGGTGAATTCAATGCGTTTAGGCCTAGCCTCCCCGATAACTATGCCGACCTCGCTCAAACCCCAAGCACCTCCCTGGCTGTTTGAAACCCTGTAAGGCCGACGGCCTTGCATAGCATTTCCATCAAGGTGTTGGGCAGGCTGGCCACCTTATGTGCAACCATTAGCGTGTAGGGGTAGCCCTGCACCGCCGTCCCGCATAGCATGTCCATGAAGAGGTGTACGAAGCCTTCGTCGACCACCGCCGGCACCTCCACATGTATAGCGTTTGCGTGGTTGGAGAGCTTTGCATAGAAGACGGAGAAAACCCATCCACTTCTGCTTACTGTGAATGGCTGGGTGTAGCCTACCTCGCTCGAGGCCATATTTATGTAGAAAATGTCGCCCAGAACACCTCCCAAGAGACTCTTGTCGTGAGAGTACTTTGATACGAAGGCGATGTTTTTTTGCATTCCTAAGCGGGTTCGTGTTGGCGAAGTACTCCCTCTTTAGCCTAGGTGAATCTCTTCTTGTCACATCTTCCAGTCTTGCTATAAGTGAGCCGTCGACCAGAACTAGGTCGCAGCTGTCGGCGGCCCGGGATGCTATGTCGTGCTCGTAACCCTCCGCAGTATATTTGAGGACCAAATCTGGTATCAGTCCTTCTCCGTAAGGGTCGTTGGCGAGAATACCTACCTCGGCGTTAGGGTGGTAGATATTCATGGACCTGTCTACCGCAGCTGCCTTCAAGGCGTAGACGTAGAAGCCAGTATACAGCCTGTAGTTCCATCCACTGTCAATAGCTAGGATTTTACGGTCCACAGGTTTAGGCCTGTAATTTATCCAAAGCTCCGCGGCCTTATCCACGCATTCACGTATGGAGGTGGTTGCCAGCTCGCCATACTCCCTGAACTTACCCCTTAGGAGGGAGGCTTTGTCGAAAAGCTCTTCAAGCAACCCTTGTTTTTCAGACATAAGTAGTGCGCCACTTGACCGATTATAACCATTTTGCTCACACCATGTCGCAATTCCGTCCCTGACGTAATCTACGGCCCTGTCTCGCAGTAGCCCGACATGTTTTGAGTATAGTGTTTACCTCTTCCTCAGCCATGCCTGTGGGAATAGTTTAGCTTCGGAGGATAAACCTCGCGTTATGCCGAGAAGGGAAAACGAAGGCGGCATCGTGTCAAGAGCCCTCACGCCGGCGCCTCGCGCACAGAACATCGCGGCCCCGCGCGAACGGGGGCCCTCGTTTCAGAACACCTCTCGCTTCACCTCGAGGCAGGGGCGAGAAGAGGGACCGAACCATATATATCACTATTTGGTGATCATATATCATTCAGCAACACCGTCGCGAATGGCCGCGCGCCCGCGCTGCCATGAGAGGTTTGGGGCGCGGTTCGCGGCGGACGCGATATAAACGTAACGAGACGTGGCATGTGAAATTGACAACTAAATGCGCCCCCCAACTCGTGGCATAATATAAACATAGCGAGGCGCGCGCCGCGGCAATACTATTATGGCAGCATCACATATAAACTTTTCATGCGCGTCTATATAGATCGCCGCATAGTTATCACGGCCTGGGTTGCAGGTTATATAGCTTATTTCGTGGAATCCACGAAATCGCGCCGCGTCGCCGAAGGGGGCCCTTGCTGCGGGGACTTGTCCCCCAATTCCCGCAGGGGCTCTCTCCCGAGGTCGCTCTCGAGATGGGGCCTCGTTCGCATTTGAGACCGGGTCGGATGCGCATTTGAGATATATCGCACATTGCAATTGCAGGCCCTTCTCGAGGTCGCATATAGAGGCCCTCGCATTTGGATCCGCATTTGCAGATGCAGGCCCTCGATTGAGGTCGCATGCGGGTTTGTGGAATCCACGAACGGAGTATATAACCCCCCTACCCCTTCCTTGCAGGTGTGCGCATGACTATATAGTTTCATGCGTTTCTATATAGTGAGTGCCCTTCGGGTATTCCGAATGCCGGTCGGGCTCGTGTA
>AWOA01000078.1 GCA_000494225.1 Candidatus Calescibacterium nevadense OTU 1 | reverse complement strand
AAAAAATTTAGAAGAAATGAAAAGAGAAAGAGTTGTGGTAAAAATAGGCTCATCTGTTCTGCAAGACAAGGAAAATCCTTATCTTCTAGATAAATCCATATTTGAAAAAATTGCAAAAGCAATATACGAGTCAAAAAGAGAAAAGAGCGAACAGAAAACAATACTTGATGTTATTATTGTATCATCAGGGGCTATGCTTTTGGGAATGTTAGAGATAGAAGGACAAAAAATATTCCGACAATCAATAGGGAAGAAACAAGCTTTGTGTGCAATAGGGCAACCAAAACTTATGAGTATGTGGGCGGAAGCTTTTTCAAAAGTTAATTTAAAAACTGCTCAAATACTCCTAACCCATGAGGACTTTTCCTCAAAAACAAGAAGTCAAAACATAAAAAATACAGTGGAAGAACTACTAAAAATAGGGATAATACCCATAGCTAACGAAAATGACACAGTCGCAACAGAAGAAATAAGATTAGGTGACAATGATTTTCTGTCGGTTTACCTTGCAGCACTTATTGAAGCACAGAAACTAATAATAGCATCAGACATAAACGGAATAATAGATAAAAAAGGTAACATCATAGAAGAAATAAGTTTTGAGGAGAATATATGGGAAAAAATAGAAATTATCAACGCAAAGAAAAAAGTATTTGCGGGAGGTATAAGTTCAAAGATTTCAGCTGTAAAACTCGCATCAGAATTCGGTATAACATCATTCATCTTAAACGGTAAAAATCCAGAAATGATAAAGCTTGCAATTGAAGATAAAAATCCCGGAACCAAAATCATACCTAAAAAGAAAAAAGAAAAAAGAAAAATCTGGATAGCCAACATAATGAAAGGAAAAGGTCAAATTCAAATAGACCATGGTGCTTATGAAGCCATAAAAAAAGGGAAAAGCTTGCTACCATCTGGAATAAAATCTGTGTCGGGACAATTTTCAAGAGGTGATATGATTGAGATAGCGGTTGATGGGAAAGTTGTTGCAAGAGGTATCACAAATTACTCGTCAGCAGAAATAAACCTTATAAAAGGGAAAAAAACGAGTGAAATTGAAAAGCTCTTAGGTTCAAAAAGAGAAGATGAAGTAATTCATCAGGAAAATATGCTCATTTTAGAGTCAGAAATGTAAAAGATAAAAGAGATCGGTTCGTGATTTACATATTCCCACTAACAATATAACAAAGTAATTAAAACTTGCAAAAAGAAATATCTAAACCAATGTTATTATTCCAATAAACATTATTGACATGACTTTCATCCACATAGTAAGAGAGGAAGGGAAAATAGTTGTTTTAGGAGAATTTATAAGGAAAACTAGAAATTGCGAACACAAGATAGCTTTTATAAATGAAGTTGAATTCGAAAAATCAAAAGAGGAACTTGAAAAGATTTTAAATAAAAGTGAGTACGAAGAGAAAGAAAAAATTGAAATATTAGGTTGTGATTTAGATAAAATCGCAGAAGAAATAATAAAAGAAGATACAAAAGTTATTGTATGGTAGATATTAGAAGAAAAACCGACTGGAAAATCTATCTAGGAATAATAGGAAATCCAGTAAGTCATTCCATTTCTCCGGCTATGCATAACAAACTTCTAAAAAAATACAAAATAGATGGAGTATATCTACCGTTTGAAGTTGAAAGAGAGAATTTTCCCGATGCTATAAAAGGGCTAAAAGCTCTAAAATTTAGGGGAGTTAATATAACTTTACCTTTCAAAGAAGACGCAGTTAAAATTTGCGACTGGTTAGAAGAGATGACAAAAATAATAGGTTCAGTAAACACAATACTTTTTGAAGATGAAAAAATAAAAGGTTTCAACACTGATGCTTTTGGATTTGAAAAGTCAATAGAGAAAAAAGGATACAATTTAAGTTCAAGCTCTGTTGCGATATTGGGAGGAGGAGGGACGGCAAGAACGATATGTTTTGTTTGCGCAAAAAAACAACGCAAGTAAAATCTCAATATTCAACAGAACAAAAGAAAAAGCAGAAAAAATAAAAAGTGATATTAAGAATATCTTTCCCAAATCAAATATATCAGTAGAAGAAATAGGGAAAATAAATTTTGATGAATTTGACATAATAGTAAATGCAACAAGTCTTGGGTGGAAAGGAGAAAATTTATTTGAGATTATAGGTCATGCACCCAAACCTAATAAAGAAAAAATAAATAAGCTCTTTTATGACACAGTTTATATTCAAACCCCTTTTCTCAAAATAGCATCAAAAATGGGTTATGATACAGAAGATGGAAAATGGATGCTCGTATTACAAGGAGCAAAGAGCTTTCAGATATGGTTAGGTTTGTATCCAGACGAAAAACTTATGCTCAAAACAATAAAAGAAGAATTAGCCAACAAGAAAATATAAAAGAAGAAAAAAAATATAAAAGAAGAAAAAAATAAGAAAGAAAAGAAAAAGAAAGGAGAAAATTTGGGATTATTTTTCACTTCAATTTTACTTCGTACTTTGTAGAGTATCCTCTCGGGGTGAGCATTATTCCGTTTTTTATAAAAGTCGTCGAATTTCCTATTATAACTGTTGCCAACATACCTAAAATCGAGTCATCTCCAAGGTCCTTTAAAGTTGTAAATTTTACAGACTGACCTTCCCTGAAAGCACTTTTTACAATTGCGACAGGAGTAAGGGGGTCTCTAAATTCCATAATAATATCTCTTGCTCTTGTGAGTTGCCAATTTCTTTTCTTACTCTTTGGGTTATATATCACTATCACAAAGTCTCCCATAGCAGCTGTTCTTATTCTCTTTTCTATAATTTCCCAAGGAACGAGTAAATCGCTCATAGATATTACTGCAAAGTCTAAAGATAAAGGAGAACCAACCAGAGCAGCACAAGCATTAGCAGCTGTGACTCCCGGTATAACTTCAACTTCTGGATCATCCCCCACTTTCCATCCACTTTCAAGTAGTACCTCAAAAACCAAAGCTGCCATACCGTATATTCCTGCATCCCCTGATGATACAAGAGAAACTACTTTTCCATCCTTTGCTTTCTTTATCGCAAAAATGGCCCTATCTATTTCTTCTGTCATACCAGTTTCATATACTTCTTTACCCTGGATATAAGGAGCAAGGAGTTCTATATAAGTTTCATAACCTATAATGACATCACTTTTATCTATTGCATCCTTTGCCCAAAAAGTCATATTTTTAAGGTCACCCGGACCAAAACCAACAATATGAAGCTTCCCCATAATTTTTTACCTCCCTATTTTGATAAATCTTTAAAAGATAATCATATATAAAGCCCAAAAACTAAAACCTGAAATAAACGGCATAAAATTTCTGAAAAAATAAGTTTTTCAAGAAAATTACTAATTTATAGACCTTATATAAAAAAAGGAGGTTTAAGAAGGTGAAAATAAAATTTGTTGTACCAAGAAGAAGAAGGAGAAAAAAGATTTTGAAACTTGCAAAGGGATACTACGGGGCACAATCAAGAAGTACAAAAATAGCAACACAATATGTCATTAGAGCTTTAAGTCACGCATACACAGGAAGAAAAATTAAAAAGAGAAATTTAAGAAGGCTATGGATAACAAGAATAAACGCAGCCGCAAGAGAAAATGGATTGAAGTACTCTCAGCTTATACATGGATTAAAAAAATTGGGAGTAGAAATAGATAGAAAAACACTCTCTCAAATTGCTTCATCAGATAAGGAATATTTCAAGAAAATTTGCGAAGAAATAAAGAGAAATTTAGCAACTCAGTAATATGATGCAAGAAAATTTACAACGGCATGAAGAACAAGAAAAAGAAAAAAAAAGGAAACATAATACCAGATGGTATAATAGTAGTAGATAAACCGGAAGGAAAAACCTCAACGCAAATAGATAACCTTGTAAAAAAGAAGTTGAAAGTAAAAAAACTGGGACATATAGGTACAATAGATCCGTTTGCCTCCGGTGTTTTACCAATAGCCATAGGTAAAGCTACAAAATTTATACCATACCTTATCGATAAAGATAGAGAATATATTGCAGAAATACTGCTTGGGAAAAGAACAGATACAGATGATATCACCGGAAGTGTTATATACTCAATAGATGAGCAAGAATTAAAAAAAAATTGAGCTTAAAAGAGATAGAGGAAGTAATAAAATCATTTGAGGGAATAATAGATCAAGTTCCTCCTTACTACTCCGCCAAAAAGTATATGGGCAAACCACTATATGAATGGGCAAGAGAGGGAAAATTTATAGAACTCCAACCCAAAAGAGTCACTATATACAGTATAGAAATAATGAAAATTTCCTTACCAATAATACAGGTAAAAGTTTTATCTTCATCTGGGATGTATGTAAGATCATTAGCAAGAGATATAGGAGAAAAAGCTCAAAATAAACGGCAAGAAAGTTGGTGGAACTCTAAAATCTTTGAGAAGAATAAGGTGTGGAACCTTCACAGAAAAAAGATGCTATACCTGCAGAGGCTATAAAGCATATGTCCCCTGATCAAATAAAAAATTATATAAAGGAGGTAACTCCAGAACTTCTTGATATGAGAAAAATAATCATAAGAGGACAAGATATACAGAGAGTAATGAGCGGAGCACCACCAAAATTCAAGGTTCAAGGAAACAACGGAGAAAATGTTATATTGGCTGACGAGAGCGGTAAAATTATAGCAACAGGAGAAATAAATAGGGGCATAGTAAAAATAAAAAGAGTCATATAAATAAAAGTGAGAAAAAAGAATTATATAGACAAAACTTTTTGAAAAAATATAAATGAAATGAATAATTATTAAGTAAAGAGAAAAAATAAAGAAAGAAAAAGATTTTCTCCGTTGTATGGGGAAAACTTCCTGACGAGAGGAAAATTTTTAGAGAAAAATAAAATAGAAAAAGAAAAAAAGTAAAGGTAAAAAATTAAAAGAGAAAAGAAAAAGAAAGAAAGAAAGAAAGAAAGAAAAAAAGAAAGAAAGAAAGAAAGAAAAAAACAAAAATGCAACAGGAAAAGACGGATATCGCAAAGGAAATAGAAAAATATCTATCCATTCAAACCGAAGAACCAAAGAAGGGAAAGATACTGAAATGTAAAATAGTTGAAATCCTCGATGATTATGTCATAGTTGAACTCGGACTCAAAACAGAAGGTAAAATAAAAAAAAATCAGAAATAGAAAAAGAAAAACTGAAAATTGGTCAAGAAATCCAAGCAGTTATGCTCGGTAGATCTTCCGATGGATTATACAAACTCTCATACAAAGAAGCCAAAGAAATAAAAATGCGAGAGTATCTTTCCGAACTTATTCAGAAAAGAAAATCTGTAATCGGAGTGGTTGTAGGCAAGAGTAAAGGTTTTTACGAAGTTGATGTCGGAGATTTTTCAGGTCTTGGTATTGGTTCATACATAGCATATTGTCCATTCTCTCTGGCAGAAGATATAAAGGTAGGATTTCACTACGAGTTCATGATAAAAGAGAAAACACAAGATGGAAGATGGATACTATCAAGAAAAGATTATCTCCAAATACTTCAAGAGGAAGAAANAAGAAAAGTCCTTGAACAACTGAAAACCAGTGCCATAATGGAAGGAAAAATCATATTAGTAAGAGATGCTTACGCAGAAATAGATTTCGGAGGAGGAATAAGAGGCAAAATACTGCGTGATGATATAGCATGGACAAGAGTTGAAAGCTGCCATGATTTTCTCAAAAAAGGAGATGTAATAAAGGTAAAAATACTTGAAACTGAACCGTTTATAAGAGCAAGCATAAAACATCTCAAAGGAGACCCATGGGCTGAACTAATTGAAAAGTTCAAAGTGGGAGATATAGTTGAAGGAGAAGTATCAGACATAAAGAGTTTTGGAGTATTTGTAAAAATAAAAGTTAATGATTCAGAAATAGAAGCTCTACTCCCATTTTCTGAAGCAAGTTGGACAGAAGAAGTAAAATTTGAAAAAGGGCAAAATATCACCGCCTCAATAATAAATATTTCCCCCGAACAAAGGAAAGTAACCCTGAGCTTGAAAAAAATTCTCCCTAATCCCTACGACATAATAGAGAAAACTAAAGACAAAGAGAGAGAGGCAATAGTTTCCGAAATAGAAAAAGGAGCTTATATTGTAGATCTATTAGTAGAGGAAGCAAATACAAAAATAAAGGCAATACTACCGAAAAATGAAGTATCCTGGTTTCTGAACGGAGAAGAAATAAAACTTGATATAGGAGAAAAAATAAAAGTAAAACCCATAGCCGTAAGAGGGAAAAAAGTTTTTGTAAGCAAGAGAAAATTGGAAGAAGATGAAATTAAAGTTTTAGCAAACGAAATAAAGGGNAAAATCTTCCCAGCAAAGGTTCTCCTCACACCAGATAAAAGAGATAGATTTCTGATCGTTGCCTTCACTTACAATGGNAAATTAATAAAAGGAATCATCCCTCAAGATGAACTCTCAGGAAGAATAACTAACTATTCAAAAGATGAAGAAATTAAAGCAGAAGTGCTGGGATATGATGTAAAGAGCGAAAACATAATACTAAGTGAGAACAAAGCAATTCTCAGCGAAGCTGGTAGCAAGAAATCAGGAATGTCTCTTTCATCTCTTTTTGACTCTCTAAGCAACAGCAAAAAGTANNCCAAATCCTAAAAAAAATACTNCCAAAAAATAAACAAAATAAGTAAATAAAGTTCAGAAAAGATAGAATAATAAATAAATAAAAATAAAAAAAGAAAAAACGAGCAAAGAATATAATATAAAAATATAAATATAATAAATAATACTCCAAAATTATAATATACTCATGAGAAAAATTTCAGACATCATAAAAACATTTATAAATTTTGAAATAAAGCTCTTCTTATCTTTTTTTGGGAAAATATTCCCAGATGAAATAATAAACCATACANGGAGATTTTCTAGAATGTCTCTAATTCCAACGCTTGGAACTTGCATACCATTCGCAATAATTACAACTTTTCACGGATGGAAAGNTGTGGAACTTTTCGGNTCTCAAAGATTTCTCCCAGGTGCTACAACTTTGGTAATGTTCAGAGAGGTTGCACCAGTTATATCAGCACTAATCATAACAGCAGTTGTTGGAACAGCAATTTCTTCGGAGATATCTTTAATGAAACTCCGGGGAGAATTCACTTACCTTGAAGTAATAGGAGTACCACCTATGAATTTTGTAATAATCCCTCGTATTTTTGCAGCAACACTAGTTTGCACATTGATTTTCTCCTGTGTATCAATAACATCAATTGGCGGAATCTATTTGTATCTTGTTTATGGAAAAGGACTGGNAGAAGGAATTTTTAACGAAACATGGAATCTTGTATCAATCAGGGATGTAATAGGTGGACTAATAAAGTCATTTGTTTTTGGTTTTATAATAGGAAATATTTCGAGTTTTTTAGGATACAATTCGGAGGAATCATCTGAAGGGGTTGGGAAAGCATCATCTGCTTCTGTCATAACAAATTCGTTAATTTTTATTACGGTTAATATATTTTTATCGTACGCTCTTTTTGGTGGATTCACTCCTGAACTCAAATGAGAATTTCAAAATATCATCCAAGCNACCAATATCTTCTAACTCCATCTTGTAGAGTTCATTTTTTATAGTAGAAGCAAGAGATGAGTTTTCAGGAAGGCTCGGTAAAATTTTTTCTTCGCCACTATAAATTATTTTTCTGACCTGACCTACCCCGAGAAGAGAGCTTGTTATAAAAACCTCATCAGCCTCGATAACATCTTGTGGTTTCGCACGGACCTCAAAAAGTTGCAAAGAAAAATGTTTACAAATCTCAAATATCTTCATTCTTGTTATACCTCCCAATATTCCAAGACTCAATGGTGGAGTAAGAACATTACCATTTTTCACCCAGAAAATATTACTTCTTGTTCCCTCAGCAACGAAATCTCCTGATAAGAATATTCCTTCATCTATGTTTTCCCTCTTCAATCTCTCACGGAGAACAACATTATCAAAATAACTTATTGGTTTTAGCCCGGAAGAGAAGGAATTAGGATTCCTTTGATATTCCAAAATCTTCACCGTAAGATCCGAAGATTTTGAATAAGGGTAATCGTCTGTAGATAAAAAGATTGTAAAATTGAGATTATCTTCTACGAGGAAAATTCTGAGCATACCGAGCTCTATACCAGCCGAAACCTTGATAGCAGCAGAGCGCAGAAGTTCAAAATCTGGGGCTTTTCCCCAAACTCTAATTGCTGAATTTATCATTCTTTCTAAATGCTCCCTGATGAAAACTGGTTTTCCCTTGAGTATTTTCGTAGTCTCAAAAAGACCTACACCAGAGAAAAGTCTCAAAACTATTTCATTTTCAACAAATTGAACCTCTCTGATATCTTCTCCAGAAATCTTATATAGTCTCATTTTTACTATGTTGGCAGTAAAGATATGTAAGCTCCACCGAAGCTTACAGCAGAAGCTGTTTCATCTACCCAGATATCCCATCCCAAAACGCCCCCATCAGTTCTTATGCCTTCTGACATTTTGAGAGTAGCGTATATTGGAGCTAAACCACAAACCCTCCGAGAATTACCATCAGAAATTACACTATCTAAAAATCCACCTGCTGAATTAGATGCAAATTTCCATAAAGATATAATATCTTTCAACCTAACCAGAGATATATCATATTGCGTAGATGGGCCATCACCAAATCTTGTCCCTATATGAGCTAAATCTGCACCAGCAATAAAAATAAATCTTTTCCCTTTAAGTTCAGAAAACAGGACTTCTCTTATCTTCAACNCAAGCTCGGAAAAAACTCTATCNCCACCAATATAATAAGAACATAAAATCGGAATTATTTGAGATGAAGGGAAAAGAAATTTTATAAAAACTGCCTGAAACTCAATAGAATGCTCATTCTTATGTAAAAATTCGTCATCAAAAGAATTTTCCCCGAGAACATATTTCAACTTATCAACAACATCGGTNGCGTTTTTAAGAATACCAAAAGGAGTTTCAAAATCTTTATTTGTAAGCACAAAAGGATACAAAGTTGCAGAATGGGAAGTTCCAAATACAATAAAAACATCTGGGTTCCTAACCGAGTTTTTAATAAAGTTCCAAACTTTCCCGTAGATTTTGAGACCATTTGAAATCTCTATATGAGGAGAAATAACGCTTATAACATTTTCAGAAGCAGTATCAGAAGGAAAGAGTTCAAGAATTGAAGTAAAAAAATTTTCAGCATCCTTTCCGCCCTGTGGATAAGACTTACCAGAAAGATTTGCCCTTCTGATTTTCTGCAATCTGAATTCCTTTTTTCTTTCCTCCTTTATTGCCCTAAAATTTGGCGAATCAAGAAAACCATTCTCATCAAGAGTTTTTATAAAACTTCTAAGTTCCTCATCAGATATGTTTATTTTATAACTGGCCAAAGCTTGAATTATTTCTCTTTCTGATCTTCTCCCATCAAGCATAGATATTATAAAAACAGAAAGCTCATTTAGAACTAATGTTTTATCAACATAACCTGCAACATCACGTAAAATAAATCTCCCATCCCCAAGAGGCATTACTTCCACGTTTTCTCTTATACGAGGCTTGGGAGAAAGATCTATCACATCCATAAATTCACAAATTTATGAAACCGGCAAAGGAAATTCATTTTTTCAAAAATCAAAAGCGAATACAAAATCCACTTTTCTCCGCCTACCCCTATATAAAGCTATCATTTAGAAAATAAAAGACAAATCGCTCAATTACTGATAGTAGGGAAAAAGAATATAGAGATAATAAAAAAAAAATAAAAATTACTATAATTAACTTATTTATAGAATAAAGGGAAGAAAGAGGCTAAAAAATAATATAGCATGATAAAAAAAAAGAAGAATTAAAATGAAAGAATAAATTTAGTGAATTAAACCTAATAAAATAAAGAAGATAGCTCAGATGGACGAAATTTTTCAAAGGGAAAAATTAGAATTCACAGAAGAAGAAATAAAAGAAATAAGAAATATAATTTGGAAACATAGCGGTATATACGTGGAGGATTCGAAACTATATCTCCTAAAATTTAAGACCTCATCACGGCTGAAAAAAATAAGAGTAACTCCCAGAGAATATATCCTACTTTTAAATGATTCATCACAGGAGCTAAAAGAACTTATAGAATCAATAACGATAGGAGAAACTCAATTTTTCAGAGATAAAATTCAGATTGACACATTCTTTGATAAAATCTTTAAAAACTACATTCAGGAAAAAAAGAATACTCCGGATATTATTACTTTTCTATCAGCAGGCTGCGCAACCGGAGAGGAACCATATACACTCGCAATATATATGTTAGAGAAATTCCCTACAACAANCTTCAAGGTATTCGGTATAGATATTAATGAGAACTTCATAGAAAGAGCAAAAGAAGGAAAATATTCCTCTTACTCAATTAGAGGAGTACCCCCCCTTATACTCGCAAAATACTTTGACAGAATAGACCAAGAAACATGGAGAATAAAAGACATAGTAAAAAAGTATGTCTCATTTGAGAGAGTAAATCTTATGGATAAACTCAAAATGAGACTTTTNGGAANGTTTGATGTTATATTCTGTAAGAATGTGATAATATATTTTGACGAGAATTCCAGAAACAAGGTAGCAGANCATTTCTGGTATATCTTGAAAAAGTCAGGCTATCTCGTTTTAGGACCGGCAGAGAAAATTCGTATAGTGTCGGAAATCTTTGAACCAATATTTGAAAGTGGGCTGTTCTTTTACAAAAAAGCAGAAAAACCTCGAGAAGACCTTATGTAAAATCCCGAAAGAACAAAAAACAGATAAATGGAAATATAGCTACCCTATTTATATACCTATTATAATCTGGACAAAAAAAATCAAAACAAACAACTGATGATATAAAAAAGATTAACCACAAACAAAAAAGAAACAAGAAAATAAATAATAAAAATAAAAAAAATTATGAGAGGTAAAATCCAAGTATTTGGAATAATTCTCGCAGCTGGAAAAAGTGAAAGATTTAAAAAGAGCTTTCTGAAAATAAAAAATGGAATAAAAGATTTCAAGATTTCAAGCAAAGTAGATACCGATTTAGATAAAATAGGAATAGATTTGCAACAANCAAAATGCTTTATAGATCTNCACGGGAAAAAAATAATAGAATANTCAATTGAAAAGTTCTGCAAAATCGTTGATTTCGTCATCATCGCAACACCTCAGAAAGACGAAGAAATCTTCAAGAAAACGAATGAAATTGCAAAAGAATATACAAGGGAAGGCAAAACAAAAGCAAAAGAAATCATCGTCATACATGGAGGAGAAACAAGATGGGAATCTTTCCTGAAAGCCCTGAGAACAGTTCAATCTCTACAACCAAAGGGAGACGACATTATAGTAGAACACGATGGAGCAAGACCTCTTTTTTCTGAAAAGCTATTGAAGAAAGCCATAAACCTTGCAAAGAAAATGGGTTCTGCCGTACCTTTCATAACACCTTATGAAACAGTCAGAACAGTTAGAGAAATAAAAAAAAGTTTCAGTAGAGCTGAAAAAGGTAGTGGGAAAATATACCTATTTGAAGATGAAATAGATAGAACAAAAGTTGCTTTGATACAAACACCCCAAGCATTCAAATATGAGGTCATAGAAAAAGCCATAGTTTTTCATTCAAAATACAGAAAAAAATTGGAAGGATTAGGATTTACAGACCTTGCGGGTTTAATATTCTCTTCAAATCAAAAAGTATTTGGAATAAATGGGGAGAGAGAAAACATAAAAATAACATACTTTGAAGATTTAAAAATAGCTGAAAGAATAATTAGTTTTTTACCTTGAAAACTTCAATAAAAGCATTCGGAGGAATTTCAACATTTCCTATCATCTTTAATCTTTTCTTACCTTCCTTTTGTTTTTCAAGGAGCTTTATCTTTCTCGTNACATCTCCGCCATAGCACTTTGCTGTGACATCTTTTCTGAAAGGCTTTATCGTTTCTCTTGCAAGTATCTTTGAACCAACGCCGACCTGAATTACAACTTCAAAAACTTGTCTCGGTATAAGTTCCCTTAACCTTCGAGCTATCTCCCTTGCCCTCATTTGAGCTTCCTCACGAGGCACTATAATAGATAACTCATCTACTTTTTTATGATTTATATATGTGTCAAGTTTGACAATATCTGCTTCCTCCCATCCTTCAAATTCGTAATCCCAGGAAGCAAAACCTCTGGAACAAGCCTTTATCTCATCGTTGAACCCAAAAATGATAGAAGACAAAGGCATAGAGTAAGTTATAACAGCCATATCAGATGATACTCTGAGATCTAACTTTCTTCCCCTTCTCTCCTCACAAATTTTTAATATGCTCCCAATGTACTCCTGCGGAGTATGAATAGAAACCCTAACTCTTGGCTCCTTTATAGATTCTATCCTATCTGGAGAAGGGAACTGAGAAGGNCTTTTTACTTCTATCTCCTCTCCATTTTTCAGCCTAATTTTATATGCGACCTGTGGAAACGTTGTAACAACATCTACACCAAATTCATCTTTCAGTCTCTGAGAAGAAATCTCCATATGTAGAGTTCCAGAAAACCCTATTCTGAAACCAGCACCCAAAGCAGGGGAATTCTCATANTCCACTTCAAGGGAGTAATCATTAAGTTTTAACTTTTCNAGAGCATCTTTTAATTTTTCGTACTCATCTGGTTCCTGGGGATAAAATGATGCGAAAACNACAGGTTTTATCTCACGAAATCCTGGAATAGGTTCNGAAACAGGATTTGAAGCAGAAGTTATAGTATCTCCTACTTTAAGGTCTCCGATATTTTTTGTTCCTAAAATTATAAATCCGACATCTCCTTCCTCAATTGAATCTCTATCAAAAGTCTCCCCTCCCCTCACAACGCCCAGCCTTAAAACAGAAAAAACCTTTCCCGTTGAGAATACCTTAACCTTATCTCCCTTTGATATTTTCCCGTTGAATATTCTTACAAGAGCAACAACTCCCCAATATAGGTCATACCAAGAATCAAAAATTAGGGCTGAAAGAGGAGAATTTTCATCATAAGCGGGAGGCGGAATTTTACTGATAACTTTATCAAGAAGTTCTTTTACACCCTGCCCCAACCTTGCACTTACTAGAACGACATCAGAAGTATCAAGACCTATAATTTCCTCTATTTGTCTTTTTGTTTTCTCCACATCACAAGAAGGCATATCAATTTTGTTTATGGCGATAACAATTTCAAGTCCCCTTTCAACAGCCCAATACGCGTAAGAAAGAGTTTGAGCTTGGACACCTTGTGTTCCATCAACAAGTAAAATAGCCCCCTCACAAGCAGACATAGCACGAGATACCTCATATTGAAAATCAGCATGTCCTGGGGTATCTATTAGATTGAGTTCGTACTTAACACCGTTATGATAGTATTCAAGGTAAGCTGTTTGAGACCTTACAGTTATTCCTCTCTCCCTTTCTACTTTTAGATTATCAAGAAACTGNTCNCTCATTTTCTTCGGGTCAATCGCTCCCGTTATCTCCAAGAACCTATCAGCAAGGGTAGATTTTCCGTGATCTACATGAGCTATTATACAAAAGTTCCTTTTGTTTTCNTTAAACTTCATATCAGAAAAGTTCTCTGACTCTTTTTATTTCTTCATCAGAGAAGATCTCAGTTGTNCATATAATATAAGCATCTTTNTTAAGACCNGTTATAGATTCAAATTCTATTNCATCAANAAACTTCGGCAGAATTCTCTCCAATCTAACAGGAGGTAAAATTCCATTTTCTAAAAACTTTTTCTCATCTACATCAGCATAAGTTGGGAATTCTTTTATATACTCTGCTTGAAAAANTGGTTTTAGTTTCTCTCTTAAAAACATAGAGTTCTTTTCAGAAGTTTGAGCTATTTTTTTCAGACCATCCGCACCATAATACTTTAAGAATACAGCAGACCTTACTGCAAGCAAAGACGTAGCCGTGCATATATTAGAAGTTGCTTTTTCTCTTCTTATATGTTGCTCACGTGTCTGCAAAATCATTGCATAACATGTATTACCATCCATATCCTGCGTTTCCCCAATGATTCTCCCGGGCNTCCTTCTTATATTTTCTTTTTTTGTTAGGAAAATTCCCAAAGATGCCCCNCCAAAATATGGATAATTTCCAAGAGGTTGTCCATCTGAAACTACAATGTCTGCCCCAAAGCTTCCGGGAGGTTCCAAAATTGCCATATCCACCGGGTCNGGAACCGCAACGATAAAAACACCTTTTGATTTCTTCCTTGCTTCNTCTAAATCTTCCAAAGCTCCTAAAAAATTTGGACTTTGTATGACAAATATATNATCATTTTCTTTGATTTGAGTTCTACCTTCCTTCAAAGGTACGATATCGAACTCAATTTCAGAAGATTTAAGGTAAGACACGACAACTTCAAGCCACAGAGGGTTAATTCCTGCTGACAAAAGGGCTTTCTTTTTTGTCATCCTGTGAGCCATAATACAAGCTTCTGCGAGAGCCGAAGCGCCTCCGTACATACCAGCATTTGAAACATCCATATTGAAAAGCTCGGTCATGAGAGATTGGAAGTAAAATAAAGCTTTCATAATTCCCTGACTCAATTCAGCCTGATATGGTGTGTAAGAAGTAAAAAAACCCGGAAGAGAAGATACAAAATCACAAACTGCTGGTACATAGTGAAAATATACACCGCATCCTGCAAGCGAATAAAAATGACTCCTATTCTTACT
>AWOA01000077.1 GCA_000494225.1 Candidatus Calescibacterium nevadense OTU 1 | reverse complement strand
CAACAATGAATTTGTGTAATGTGAATTCATCCTTGAAAAAAGAAAAAGGAGGATTTCCCTTGCCTACAAACAAAACTATCTGAATGGGTTTTTTCCCGAATTTTTCCTTAATTGCNAGAGAATATATAAGCATCCTTTCAGGTAAGGTTTTATCAGTTTGGACTTGTATTTCAATATGGAAAATTTTTTCTTTTGCTCTGAATAGCAAGTCAGGGCGAAGAGATTTGACAAATTCTATTTCGCCTGTAATATCTTCAAGCTTTTCTTCAATTTTCTCGCCGGTGGCTATTGATATAAGTTTTCCAGCGGCTTTTGAGAAAATTTCTTTCAAAATCGGGTCAAATCTTTTCAGTTCCTTTTGATATTTTCTTTTTAGTTCTTTCTCCTTATTTTTATCTAACTCTTTCATTCTTTTTATTGGTTTTATCTTTTTACAAATTTTCTGAGCGAAACGAGTAAAACCAGAGAAGATATTAGAACTATTCCTCCGAACGCCAAAAGAGAAATTATTTTTGGTATTTTGAGATAATTTGGTAAATAAAAGATACTTGAAATGATGATGATAAGTAAAGAAGGTAAAGAGACTAAAAATCCTTTAATTATGTCTTTTATTAATTTTTTGTTTTCAGATTTTGCAGTGAGGAAGAACATAGATATAAATGATGATATTGATGAAGCAAGTGCTATTCCCTTGTGTTTCAGAGGTTCAACTAAAATCAAGCAGAAAACAGTGTTTGTAATAAAAGATATTATACCTGATATAACTGGAATTTTGAGTTGTCCTGATGCTTGAAAATCTGTTATAAATATTCTTGAAATTGCGACTGTGATGAGTCCTAACGAATACATAACAAGAGCTTCTGCTGTTCCGATAACATCTTCAAATCCAAATTTGCCGTATCCAAAAACGAAGTATATTATGGGTTTTGAAAATAGAATAAGTCCGGCCGTTGCAGGTATGACAATAGCTGTTGAGAGGAAAAGTGCTCTTGAAAAGCTTTCTTTTCTTGATTTTCCCCCTTCTGCCATAAAGGGCAAAGACACGTAAGATATTGAGTATACGAAAACTCCGAGTGGGAATTCAAAAAATCTCATAGCGTATGTGAGAAACGAGATTGTTTTCTCTCCACCAAAAGATGCTATTGCTCGTGATACAAGGAAATTTATTTGATATACTGCTCCACCTGCAATTACTGGTAAAAGTGCATCCCATATTTTTTTTGAGTATTCATTTGATTTGAAAGATACTTTGGGTTTTATAATCTTTAAAGTAGGGAAAATTTGCATTATTATTTGAATTATTACACCTAACATTGCTCCCACAACAAATCCCAGGTCTTCTCTTTTTATCTTCGAGAAAATCAGCATGGATATGATAACTGCTAAGTTGAAAATGCTCATTGTTGCCGCTGGGACGCCAAAGATGTGAAATGCATTCAAGAATGCGGAAAACACGGTTGCACAAGATATGAGCAGAAGGTAAAAGGATAAAGATGCGGTAAAAAATGAGGCTAACTTTTTTCCTTCGGGAGAAAATCCAGGAGATAGTATATGTGGTATAACTGGGGAGATTATAAAGATCAGTAAGGATAAGATTCCGGTTATTATGATGATTTGTCCCATAACAGATGCGAAAGCTTTTTGTTCTTCTTTTTTTTCTTTTGCTTTTGTGAATGCTGGAACAAACGCGGGTGCGACGAGTCCCTCAGCGAAAAATCTTCTGAAAGTGTTTGGTATTGACCATCCAACAAATAAAGCGTCAGTTATGTAGCTTGCTCCTAGGAAGAATGCAGTTGCCATTTCTCTTAAAAGTCCAGTTATTCTACTCAAAAGAATAAATAAAGAGACTGTTCCGAAACCTTTCAAGAATTTTTTTGAGCTTTCTTTATCCATATTTTTTACTCCTTTATTTTCTTTTTCTTCTTTTCTTTTTTGAGACTAACTATTTTTTTCTCTTTTTCTTATTATTTTTGCTCTAATATTCGGTCTCACGTTTCNTCTTGATTTCTTATCTATTTTCTTTCTTATCTTTCATTTTTTATCTTTCATTATTTCTTCTGCTCTTTATTTTTATTTTCCAATTTCTGTATGAGTTTTTTGATTTGCTTTTAGATTTGATTATTTTTTAGTTTTTTGTTTAGTGTTTTTGTTTGGAAAATTAATATTTTCATTCTTCTGAAAAAAGGGCTCTTGCAAATGCTTTTGTTTTTGTAATGCTTTCTTCCCATTCATGTTCTGGGTCTGAGTCATATGTTATTCCGCAACCTGTCCAATAGAAGATTTTGTTTTTGAGTGCAAGAAAAATTCTTATTGCTACTGACATAACAAAATCACCGTTTTCTTTAAAGTAGCAAATTGCACCGCAGTATGGTCCTCTTCTTTTTTCTTCAAGCTTTTCTATTATTTCCATCGCAGATTTTTTAGGAGCTCCTGTTACGGATGCAGGAGGAAAAGTAGCGAGGAGTATTTCTTCTAAGTTTTCTGTTTTGAGTTCTCCCTCAACTTCTGATACAAGGTGAATTAGCGTTGTATATTTTTCGATATCAAATAATCTATTTACTTTTACTGTACCGGGTAAGCATATTTTCCCAAGATCATTTCTTACCATATCAACTATAATCAAGTTTTCTGCTTTTTCTTTCTCGTTGTTTTTTAACTCTTGGATTATTTTTTCTTCTTCAATTTCAGCGTGTTTTGTTTCGTTATAGTATTCAATTGATTTGTTTTCTGGTTGTCTTATGTTTTTTGAGATTTTGCTTTCTAATCTTCTTGTTCCTTTTATCGGACATTCTCTAATTTGCCTTTGGTTTTTCTCCAAAAAAAGTTCCATAGAGCCGCTTGCAATTATGAAACCTAAATTGGAAAAATCTAAAAATGCTGAATAAGGAACCGGTTGAGCCTTGTAGTATCTTAAAAATATTGATAAAGCCTCTTGACTTTTTATATAGTTTTTGCTTTCAAATTCAATTCTGCGTGATATATTTACTTGGTAAGTATTTCCTTTAAAAATTTCATCTCTTATTTTCATAACTCTTGATATGAATTTTCCCTTTTCTTTATCGTCTTCTGTTTTCTTTATGATTTCTGTTTTCTTTGCGATTTCTAAGCTTTCCTGAGGGATTAGTTGAAAATCAATTTCTTCTTTTCCTTTTACAACAGATATAGCTGAGTCTGGGATTTTCAGATCATCTTCCCCTACTTTTATTTTCTCAACAAATCTTGAAAGATTATAAGATATATATCCTACTTTTTCTCCTTCAAATTCTCTTATAAATTCAGATATGATTGAGAAGGGATTACCTTTTCTAAAAAATTTTTTCTGTGAATTTTCAAGTATAAAAGATTTTTCTCCTTCAACTACTAATGTTTCTTCTGTTTTTTTCCACATTTTCTTGCCAAAAATCATCATGTCAGTTTATTATTCTTTTGGTTATTTTCTTTTTATCTCATATTTTCTTTTTTATTATCTTTTATTTTTTTTATTTTCTTTATCATCTAATGTTTTCTTCTCATCGTAATGTCATATATAAACTTTTTGTTTTACGGTGATGGTCTGAAAAAATTATATTCATTGCAATGAAACTATATGATTTATCTATTATGCAAAAGAAGATTTTTATTTTCTTGGGAGATTTTTCAGACAAAAAGCGCGTTTTTGAGGTAATAAGGATGGCACTCGGTATAACACTTCGGGGGAATGTAGTCCATTTGAACATATCACCATCTGTTATGGAGTTTCTTTCGGAGTATGATGATAAAACAAAATCTGAAATCCATGAGTTCTTGCAGGCCATTGAGGATATGGGTAGCCGATATTATGTAAAAAATTTTCCCGATATAGATTTTGATGAAAATTTTGATGCTCATATATTGGTCGTCTAATTCTAACCTTTCCGATTTTATCTTACGTAGTAGATTTTTTATTTGATGTTTGATTTGTTCTATTGTGAATTTTAAAATAATAAGTGGTACGAAAAAAAAAAGAAAAAAGTGCTATGATAAAAATGTTTATATATCTCGTTTTTTTCGGATTACTTGCGGTTGTATTCTTGAATATATTTGATGTAAATTTTGGTAAGTGGTATGTAAATATTCATCTTAAAGATTATATCGTTGATGGTTTAAGAGGGAAATTAATTCCAGAGGAAGAGAACGAGAGAACTATAAAAAGAAAAGCAATAGAAATCGAGCCAAAGAGAAAAGAAATTTACAATCAAAGCCAGAGTGCCCACTCTAATTCCCCAAAAAATAATAAAGATTTGATTAATGTAATCCCAAATGTTAGAAAGCTCTGGAATGAAAAATCAGAAAACATAACGAACGACAAAAATTATAGAAGAGATTTGCAAGCAGATTCTAATTTAGAAATAGATTCAGAAATAGATCCAGTAGAGAAGGTTATTGAGAAGAGTTTTCAAACAAAGCAGAATAAGAAATAATAAGAAATAAAAGTATAGGTTATTTGAAATTTAAAGTATAGGTTATTTGAAATTTCAATATGGGTGAAAAATGCTAAGGACCTGTCAAAAAGAAATACTCCGTTTAATACAAAAAAACCTGTTTCATATAATTACTTTTTTTATTATATTTTTTAGCATATTCTTTTTCTTTTCTGGTACGTTATTATTTGGAATTTTTGAGGGAAATAAGGTTTTTGCGGAACAGAGACGCTACAAAGTTTTGTTTTTAACGATTGATTCATTAAGAGCTGATTACTTATCTTGCTACGGATACCACAAAAAAACATCCCCAAATATAGATAGTCTTTGCGAAGAAGCTATAATTTTTAAAAATTTTTATACTGTTTCAGGTTGGACATCTCCATCTCTTGTCTCAATATTTTCATCTTTACTTCCTTCAACTCACGGAGTAGAGGTCAGAGGATATGTTCTGAATTCAAACATAAAAACACCGGTTGAGATTCTCAAAGATAACGGATGGAAAACATACGCCGAACACTGGACTGGTGATACAATAGGAAATTTAGGCTTTGATTTTTCTGGAAACGATATATTTGAGTTCTTGGAAAAACATAAAGACGAAGATTTTTTTGTTTGGTTCCATCTTCGCGGTCCTCATCTGCCGTATTCATATCTTGAAGAATTCTCCGAAGGTCTCACAGCAGATTTTGAGAAAATAAAAATTTTCCTTGAAAGAAAAACAATTTATAAAGAGGACTTTGACTTATCATATCTTTCCGAACAAGAAAAAGAATTCGTAAAAACTCTTTATGAAGCTGATATAAAATTGCAAGACGATGAGATAGGAAAATTAATAGAGCATCTTAAAAATCTTGGGATATGGNACGAAACTGTGGTGGTTATAACATCTGACCACGGGGAAGAGCTTTTTGAACACGGATGGATTGGACACGCTTCAACTTCGCGCGATTCGGGATTATACCAGGAGATAATGAAAATCCCTTGCATAATAAGAGTTCCGGGAATAAAAAGACATGAAATAGAAGTTCCTGCTTCTTCTGTTGATATTATGCCAAATCTTTTTGAAATACTTGGACTTTCCGATCAAATAGGAAAATTTCCATCAGATGGTGAAAAATTGATTTCTTTTGATCATAAAAGAAAAAAAATAAAAACTGTAATAAAAGATAAAAACAGGTCTATTTTTGCCTCGACTTCTCCCTGTGGTTGGCAATGCAAAGAAAACGAAAAATGGAAAAGAGTATATACTATTCAAGAAGGAGAATGGAAACTTATCTATTACAATTATACAGGAGATTCGTATGTGGATAGATTTGAGTTGTTTAAACTCCCAGATGAAAGTAGGAATTTAGTATGGAAAGAGAAGAAAATTTTCAGATATATGATGGAAAAGCTTTTCAGGAAGATCGGGGAAACAAAAATTAAATCTTACGAGATTGGCGGACCCGAAAAAGTAAAATGAAAATATCTTGTTGAAAAAAATAAAAAAGAGAAAACATGCAAACCAATTGCTGTTGGGACTGTCTTCCGGTAAATGCGAACGAATTCATCGTACTACCTGATGAGTTTTTACAAAGACATTTATTCCTTCTTCAAGCATTTTCCTCAGGGTAAGTTTAACATAGAAAATGTAGATGTTAATAATCTATCTATCTATATAAATTTATCTGTTATCATCAATAATAAATAAGCTATGTATTAGTGATTTTGTCGTGATTATAAAATTTTTCTGATCATCAAGTTTTGTTTATTAAATTATTAAAATAGANAAAATGGAAAAGATATTTGAGGAAATGAATATTACCCTTTTGATGGGTAAGGAGGAAAAGAGTTGCAAAAATCGGAAATTGATCGTTCGGGACAAAAAAATTATTTCTTCAATTTTTTCAAATATAAAATGGAGGTAGGGACAAAGTGACAATCAAAAAATATTTTTGGCTTTATTTTTCTTTCGGCCTTTTCTTTGTTGTTTATTCTTCTTGTGCGAAAGGTTGCGGTAAGAAATCCCAACCAGAAGAGGGGAAAATTCAGGAACTCAATTTTACGGGCATNGTGAAAGATGAGGAGGGCAATCCTGTTGATTCTGCTATCGTTTCTGTTAAGATCGATCTCAACGGCGATAATATTTTTTCACCAGATGAAATTTTCGTTACTATAACCAATAATGCTGGGTTCTTCTCCATAGGTTCTGAGATTATAACTTCAAGATTATTGCAAAACCAATCCGAAATGCTTACGGGAAGGATAATAACTGGTAGAATAATAACTGGTAGGATTCAGGTTGATGTTGCGAAAGAAGGTTTTGCTAAAAACTCTTTTCATTTAGATGGACCTGGTTTTTCTGATGTGAAACTCGCAAAAGCATCTTCTGCAAAAGATTCTGACCTAAGAGATGGTGCTCAATTTGCTTTGGTTTCATCGGTCATTACTGCGAGGTCTCCAATTTTGTTATCGGATAAGAAAGCAAAGAATGCGAGAATTTTTGCAAAGCAAGAGGGAGGAGAAGTTATAGCAGAGATTGAAATACCGGCTGAACTCGTTTCGGAATATAAAGAGCTTTCTGCGAGTGTAGCTTTTGTTAATCCNGCTTCNCAACCAGAGCTTATGCCTGGTTCTTTTTTAGCTTATAAATCTGAATCAGAGAAAGGTTTTATAACTTTGTCATCTGCTGGGCTTTTATCTATTGAACTTCAAAACGAAAAAGGTGAGTACGTATCAACTTTTGCTCCAAAAATAGCCCGTATGAAGAAAAAACAGCAAGGAGAAGTAAAAAAACCTTCTTTGAGAATGAAAATCCCAGAAGATGTATATCACACGCTTTATGACTATATTAACGAAACCACAGATAAAGTTGAGGTTCCGATGTGGTATTACGATGAGATAAAAGGAGTTTGGATTCAGGGTGAGGAGCTGGGGATTTTGCAGGATGAAAATGGAAACATAATAAAGCCGACTGAGCTTGTGAAAATAGTTTTAGGAAAAGAGTTCAAAAAGCTTTATGTCTCTGCGAAAGTTGAGCATTTTTCAGCTTGGAATGTAGATTACCCTGTTGATACACACGCAGCAGTTGGAGGGCAAGTTGTTGATGAGAATGGAAATCCGATATCAGGACTTTTCATAACAACCGAGGGGAACACTTATGGAGGATTAGGAGATTGGAAAGGAACTTATACAGATGATAATGGAAATTTTTGGGTAGATGTAAAAAAGAGTGAGCCCGTTCATGATGAACCTTCAAAAGGAAAAATGTTCGGTCCATATGATGATTATCTAAATGATATTGTTGATAAAATTCCTCCTTCTACCGATGGAGGNGGGGTAAATTGCAACGATATAATAAATCAATATAGGAGAGTTCTCGCAAATGATATTAAGGCTTTGGAGGATGCGGTCTTTGACTTATATGTGAATAAACGTCTGATAGATGAAAATACATATAGAGTTAATATAAATGCTTTGATTAAAGCTAGGGTAAANTTGGATATTNGCTTGGACGCAAAAGAAGGTTTTGATTATGCTTTAAAAACAATAAGTACTGTGCAAAAAGGATTGGAACCTATTGGGAGAGCATCCGCAGACCAGATATTCTATGAGAGATGGGAAGAAATAGGCAATGAAGCAAAAAAATTGCTCATTTCTTATACCTTGGATGTAGCCTATGGATTAATAGACCTGGGTGATATTCCATGTACTGCTAAATTAACAAATGAGTTATTAGGATTAGGTTTAGGNAAAGATGTTGTAAATAAGATAGCTTCTGCAATTGCCACTGGGCAAGATCCCGGTGAGGCTTTTCAGGAAGCTTTTGGGATTGGAGCTGATCCCTATGAATTTTCATCCGAATTATTAGCTAAAATGACTTCTACTATTTCAGACTGCGTAAAAAGTGGAAGTGCGGTGGAACTAAATAAAATTCAAAAGTTAAGAAACATGTTGCTCGGAACAGAGTTTAATAATGTGGGTAAAGTAGCCGGGACATCAGTCGGGAACCTCTTATTTTTAGCTCAGACAGCAGGTACCTTTGGCGGGCAGGCAATTGAAGCGTGGGGAGAGCATGGGGAATGGAAATCTGCCAAAGCATGGGAAATGGTTCAACCTTTGATAAATCAGTTCAGAAAAGATTATAACGCATTTTTAAGGTCCCAGAATTTTATTCCTGAACAATGTAGAGAATTGATTTCTCCATTTTTTCCATTTCCTCCATTGCCAGCTTCTCCAAAGATACAAAATTTAGGATATCAAAATTCTTACTTTTCCCCAAGGGTCCAAGTTAAGCAGTCATCTGACGAACCTGATTACGAAGTCTATATGGATGATATTACAACATTTCTCTATATGATGAGTTCTTTTGCTCGGTTTATTATTAGAATGGATGAAATAATTGCTGGTGGAGCTTCACATTTTGGTGAAACCTTATGGTCTGTTAAATGTTCCTTCATACCAGATAAAAACTACTACGTGTGCTCAAACTCTGAAAATCCTATGGACTGCTCTTTTTCTTCTGAGGTCTCAAAATACGTTTGTAATCCGAAAAGTGATGAGAAGGTGCAATACGTTGAGACAACTTCACGCATAGTAGCTTATGTTCCTTCTCCACAGATAAAGGTTGGAGGAGAAACAAGGTCAAGGATTCTAATAGATGGTCANGGNTTTGATTTGAAGACATCTTTAGGATTTAGGCTATTAGATATACCTTCGCCCGTTGAATCATCGTCATCTCATCACGATCTTTACGGCTGGTCAGAAGTGACCAAAAAACCGTATCTTTACATCGGGAAAGTTGTATTACCAATAAAGCAGATAAGGGTAAAGGGGAAGTTGGTAGATGAAGCAAAAAAAACTATCCCTAATTTGCAGATATGTTTAAGGTATGGTAGAATAGGAAGATGTATTTTTACTGGGCAAGATGGAGTTTTCTCGGTATCTTTACCTGTGCCAGTTAAAGCGGAAGAGATAGTTTTATATATAGAGGGACAAAACCGTCCAAAGGTCATTTCTTTGCCACCTGACACGAGAGAATTAGATTTAGGTGAGATAGTTTTATTTCCACCAGTTCGTATTACAGGGGTTTCTATACCAGAATCTGTAAAGAAGGGGGACAAGGGGAAATTATCCGTTTCGTATGTTGGAGGAAACAATCCGAGTGCTTCGTGGAAAATATATGACTACTACACTCAAAGGAGTATAGGGCAGGGAGATAGTGTTGAGTTTACATTTACAAAAAGTATGTACGTGTGCGTTTATGTGGAGGATGAACTTTCCCAAGACGTAAGATGTAATTGGGTTCAAGTTATAACAGAAAAACCATCTATATCTATTTTTGCAAATGGTAATGAACTAAAAGAAGGGGTAGAATATGAATTTGAAGAAAGAACATATATACCATTGGAGATAAAAGTTTCTGACCCAGATTCATCGCAGGAACAATTGATATTTTGGTCTTGGGTAGATTACAATGAATTTTCTTTTTCTATCTCCAGTTTTTACCGCCTTTCTCCGATTTTATATAGTGGGAAGGTCAATCAAGATACATTAGCTTATGCGTATTTTAGAGTGTGTGATGAAGATTGGAACTGCGTTCAAAAGAAAATAAGTATTAAGGTAGTAAATAAGCTGATAACACCTTCTATAAAGATTTTCCCTGATAAGGTAAGCGGATACGCTCCTTTAAAATTAGGACTAAAAATTGAAGCAAAAGATTATAGAGATTATGTATCAATTGATATAAATGGAGATGGGAAAGAAGACGAAAAAACCTATTCAAACTATGTTGAAATTCAACTGAAAGATCAAGGAGATTACAATATTGTGGCGAAAGTCAAAAGTGAAGATGGTATAGAAGCAAGCGATTCAGTAAATATAAAAGTTTTCCCTGAATTCAAAATATTATCTTTTTCTGCTGATAAATCCCAAGTAAGGAGAAAAGAAGTAGTAAGGTTTGAGGTTTCAACATCAAATAAACCTTTGGTATATAGGTGGAGCTTTGGAGATTTGGCAGGTGCNGAAACNACTCAGAACTCAGTCACATACTCGTATAACCCAAGATTTGCCGGGACATACTATCCAAAAGTTTTCGTTATAACAGATGTAGGTTTAGAGATCGCATCGCAACCTATAACAATTGAGGTAGTGAATTCACCACCTGAAATTTTGTCTTTTACAGCATCTGCAACAACCGGNGTGGNACCATTTGATGTTACATTTTCTGTTACCGCAGAAGATGATTATGAAGTTTCAAGATATGTCTGGACTTTCGGAGACGGATATAAAAGAGAGACAACTTCTCCTACCGTGACACACGAATATGGAGCCGCAGGAGAATACACCGCAGTTGTTACAATTTATGATTCAGATGGTGAAACCGCTACAAAAACATTACGAATATCTGTTTCCGCTCAACCGGAATGTGATATACCAGAGGTTTATCTTTATGCAAGNCCAACATCAGGGAATTCACCTTTGACCGTGACTTTTCAAGCTACCGTAACATCACTTTTCCCAATCGTGGAGTATAGATGGGATTTTCAAAATGATGGAATTATAGATAATGTGACCCCATCTAATATAACTCAAAAAACATACTATTCTTCTTACTCAACTCAACTTACTGCGAAAGTCCAAGTTGTAAATAGTTGTGGAAACTCTAACTATGCTACGGTGCAAATTCAAGTGAATGTAGTTCGTCAATATCATTCTGCCGACTACTTTACTCCTGTATCGACTTGCTTCCCTAACGACGGAACAACTTTTGAGTTTATCAATGATGATAGATTTAAGATTGCGGATGTCAATGGAGATAGCATACCAGATATTATAATCGGCTCTTTGATAAAAAATTCTTTCTTTGTTTTTTATGGAGACTCTGGGACTGGAACATATCAGTTCAATGCTTCTTACTCAGCTATTACAGGACATAGTATAGATTATGGATTTTCTGTGGATGATTTTGACGGAGATAACAGAAAAGATGTAGTACTTTTCGGTGGTTCTGGAACTGACCATTTCCTTTACTTTTACAAAAATGATGGTTCAAGTTTTAGCTTTTCTGCTTCAACACAGGTTAATTTAGGTTCAGAGCATTGCTTTGCCTCTGATATTCAATCAGCTGATGTTAATCAAGATGGAAATAAAGACGTTTTTGTGGGTTGCTCTGGGGTTAGCCTCCTGGCGCGTGGAGATGGGACAGGTAGCTTTTCTTCTGTTTTAACCTTCCCAGATATTCAAGGTTGGGTAAGGAGAGGAAAGTTAGTGGATTTAGATAAAGATGGAAGATTAGATATAGCTGGTGTCAATTTAGACGACTTGTATTTCTTTGTTAAACGTAATACAGGTTCTGATTTTGACTCCGCGATAACATTTACACTACCGAATTCACTAATTCCTGATTCCTTAGATGTAGAAGATTTTGATGGAGATGGCAAAGGTGAAATAGTAATTATATCCGAAGATCAAATGCTTTACCTTTATAAAAACAATTCATCCCCAGGGAATATAACATTTTCTCTTCAATCAACCGCAAATGCTCAAATAATTTCTCCCTTGAACAATATTTCTCTCGAGGTTGAGGATATGAATTCAGATAGTATCCCTGATATAATTTGGACCGCTTTTTTATCTTCAGGGGGAGCAACTCATTTTAATCTTAGTTTTGGAGATCCGACAACGATTTCCTCTTCTGGTGGTTGGCCGAGGGAGGCTTCATCTTACTCTTCAAGATTGCCATATAACTTTGGACCCATTGGATTACCTGATATAGAGGTTGCAGATGTAAATCAGGATGGATTTACTGATGTTGTTCTTGTGTATTTTAATGGTANTGGTAGTGGTAAGGAATTCTGTATTTTTTCTTTTATAAGGAAGACTACGGCGCCTGCTCCTCGCTTTGCTTACTCAGTCAGGAATATATCAGGCATTTCAGATAAAGCAGGTTTTGGTGATGGAGTAGTTGGCTGTTCTGTCTCCCCATTAGCTATTATTTCATATGTTTTCGCTTTATTCTTTTTACCGTATATATTTTTCGCAATTTTCAGAAAGCGAAGAAAAAGAATAATAAACTGATTGATATGAGGAAAACTAAACTATTTCTTTTTATTCTTTTCTTTTCCATTTTCATTTCGGGTTGTTTTTTTAGTGTAAATTTGCCAATTCAAGGTTATGCTCCATTAGAGGAAGTTACAATTTTGGGGAAGGGAAAAGAAAAAATACTCATTACTAATATATCTGGGGTTATATCGTGGGAAGATATAAGAGGTAGTGGGAGAGGGNTTTTTTCTGCTTATGAACCATCTATTGTATCAAGGATAAAGGAAGAGCTCGAAAAAGCATTAAAGGACGAGAATGTGAAGGCTGTGATATTTAAGGTTTCATCTCCGGGTGGTTTAGTTTCTGCGTCAGAAGCAATTTACAACGAGATAAAAAAATTTAAGGAGAAAAAGAAGGTTCCAATAGTGGCTTTTATTTCAACTCTCGGGGTTTCTGGCTCATACTATGTAATCACTCCTGCTGATGTTATTATTGGAAGTCCCGGCTCGACTATCGGTTCCATAGGCGTTTATCTTATGAAATTGAATGTTGAGGGATTATCACAGAAAATCGGGGTTGAATTTGAAGTGGTAAAAGGTGGAACTCATAAAGATATGCTATCTTTTCACAGAAGAATGACAGATGAAGAGAGAGAAAAGATACAAAGATTGATTGACTACTATTTTTCACTTTTCAAAAGTCGTGTTTCAGAATGGAGAGGTAATAAACTTAAAAAGAGTATAGATGAAATAGCAGATGGTTCAGTATTTGCCCCAGAGGACGCTTTGTCTTTGGGACTTATTGATAAAATAGGTGATATATACTCATCAATAGACGAGGCTGTAAAGCTTGCGGGGCTCAAAGATTGGAAAGTAGTGGCATATGTGAGAGCAGGGCAGAAACTCCCGACGATTTGGGCTGATACTTACGCCTCACAAGATACCGCATCCGTTCTACGTAAAATTTTACCTTCTGGTGAATTTGTAATTCTCTATCTCTGGCCGGGAGAGATGTAATTTATAAAATTTTTGACTTTTTCACAAGCTTCATCTATGTTTTGTGATTCAATAACTCTTCTTATTATTGCGCTTCCTATTATCACTCCATCTGCGTAATCTTTTAGTGAAATTATATGTTCTTTTTTTGATACTCCGAAACCTACAAACACAGGTTTTTTGGATAAATTTTTTATCTTTTTTATGTTTTCTACCATATCATCTGGTAATTTTTCTCTTTCGCCTGTTGTTCCTGTAACTGATATATAGTATATGAAACCTGTGGTTTTTTCTGCTATCTTTTTTATTCTTTTATTTTCTGTTGTTGGAGCGACAAAATTTATCGTTTTCAATCCGTATTTTCCCATGATTTCAAAAATTTTAGTCCCTTCTTCTGGAATGAGGTCCGGAACAACGATTCCATATATTCCTGAATCTTTTGCTTTTTTTATAAACTCTTCTTCTCCTTTTCTCATTATTATGTTGTAGTAAGTCATAAAAATTATTTCTTTTTCGGGGAACATAGATTTTAACNTTTCTGCTACTTCAAAAGCTTGTTGAACCTTAAAACCTCTTTCAAGAGCTTTTGCTGATGAAAACTGAATTGTAGGCCCATCTGCTATGGGATCAGAAAATGGAATTCCTATTTCAAGCATATCAACAACTTCTAATATTTCCCTCATTATTACGAAAGATGTTTCAAGATCAGGAAATCCGCAAGTAAAATATGCACAAATTTTCATTTCTGAAAAAAATAAAATTTCAATTTATGTTTTTTTAATCCACAAACGCAAATAAAAAATAAAATTAAAAGATAAGAAATAAAGAAAAATATAGGAAAATAGTAAATAAATAATAAATAAGAAAAAATAATAATTAATTTCTCGTTTTATTTCAACTAAACTAAACATATACGCACCATATNATCTCATTATATTTATTTTTATATGTGGTTGAGTTGAGAAATTTTGTTATATCCGAGCTCATTGAGATCATATAGTTTTGTGATGTGAAATTTCTTTTTATGAAATTTCTTTTTATCTTGAAAGCTTCTGTAGGTTTTCTTCAGAAGCGAAAAGTCCTCATAAGTTCATACATCAAGTTCCTGCTGAATTTTAGCATAGGTGCAATTTTCNGGACAAATACCTAAATGAAGAGAAAAATTAAAATTCAATTTAAAAATTCAATTAAGGAAATATCTCCGAACGAAA
>AWOA01000076.1 GCA_000494225.1 Candidatus Calescibacterium nevadense OTU 1 | reverse complement strand
CTATTCATTTTTGAAAGAAGTGAAATTTAAAATTTTTGTGCTAAACTATAACTTTTAACTATGTTAATTCAATCGCAAGAAGAACTTTTTGGGGGAGTAATAAACTTAAAACACATAACCGAAAGGGGGATAAAAGTATCAAAGCTTTTTTCCAAAGATGGACTGAAAGCAATCTTTCATGGTGAGGTAAAAAGGAAAGATGAGGAGATCGAGATAGTGGGTAAATTTTTCATAGAAAAAGAAATGGAATGTGCAAGGTGTCTTGATGAATTTCTATTTAGTACAGAGGAAGAAGTTTTTTTAGTTTTGAAACCTGCCTCTTATCTACCTCATTCTGAAAAGATAGAGTTAAAGATGGAAGATTTAGATGAAGATTTCTTTGAAAGCTACGAGATTGATTTTTATGAATACATGATTCATCTTGCCGAACTATTTATCCCTCAGGTTTCTTTCTGCAAACCGGATTGTAAAGGAATTTGTAAAAACTGTGGAGAAAACCTAAATTCCGGAAATTGTGTCTGCCAAAAGCAATAAATATTTTTGGCTGAATTTTGAAGTTAGATAATTAAGTTAGATAGTAGCTTATTGATTGAAGACATGCCGCTTATATTTCCCGATATACTATTCCTGATTTCTACTATTTTCCCTTGATAATTACTAAAATTATTATATAAGAATGGATAAGGAAAAAAAAGAAGAAAGTAAGATTGAAGAGAATGTTGTTCCTCTTTTACCGGTTTCAAATATGGTTCTTTTTCCTAAAACTAGAACCTCTATTCTAATTTTTGATGAAAGGCAGAAGAAAATAGTTTTTGATTCCGTAACATCGTTTGGGATTGTTGGAGTATTTTTCCCAAAGTCGAGGTTTTTAAGAGCAAAGGTAGAAAATGTTGAATTTTTCCCAGTAGGTTGTGCTGGAAAAGTTATCTCATTTACGGAAGCAGGAGAAAATGTTTATAGCATTCTTATAGAGGGGATATTCAGAATGAAGTTTATAGATATAATAAAGGGGGAGCATTATGATAAGGTAAGGTTCGAGATCCTACCTGATATTTTGCCACCCGAGCATATTCAAAATAGATTGAAGACGGAAATAATAGAGAAAGCTTCTTTTTTTCTCGCAAGACTTGGGGAGGATCCTGTGAGAATAAAGGAGATAATGCAGGTTGCAGGTATGATGAGGTTTGAGGAAGTCGTAAACTGGGCTATTTTCTTACACCCTATGAAGTTCAGCGTGAAACTTGAACTTATTGGAGAAAATGATGTGGAGGAAAGAGCAAAAAGATTCTTGCAGGAGATAGAAAAGGATATTAATTACCTCAAAATTATTGAATTGTATAGACCTTTGAAACCTCGTGACCCTCGTGTGAACTAAAATAAAAATAAAAAAAGAAATGTAAATGGAAAAATTGTTGTTTTTTGCATAAAGGGAAATTTTTGTTTTTAAAGTGAAAGAACTCAAAGGAGGGAAAACACTATGGCAGAGGAAAAAAGTTTGGCTGAAATTGAAGCGGAGCTTCCTGAGAAGATAAAGAATATAATTGATTCTATAAAATCCTTAAATGTTATGGAGCTTGTACAGCTTGTAAAAGCGTTGGAAAAAGTTTTTGGAATTTCTGGTGTCCCAGTTGCAGCGGCAGTGGCGCCATCTTCTGGAGCAGCTTCTCCGCAGCCACAACCAGAAGCAGAACAGCAGGCAGAGAAAAAGTATAAAGTCGTGCTCAAAGACGCAGGTCCAAACAAATTGCAGGTCATAAAAGAAATAAGGGCTATACTTCCAAACCTGAATATAAAGGAAGCAAAGGATTTCGTTGAGAGCCTCCCGAAAACCATAAAGGAAGATGTCCCAGAAGCGGAAGCGAAAGAGCTGAAAGAAAGGTTTGAGAAAGTCGGAGCAAAAGTAGAACTTACATAAACATAAAAAAATAAAATAAAATAAAATAAAGAAAAATTATTGTTTTTTTCTCTTTTAAGAAAGAATTTTTTAAATTTTACATACTTTTTCTTTTAAAAGGAAGATAACATGACAGGAGAAAATTCTGCAAATTCATTTAGTTCTTTGAAGGCTTATCCATATTTCGTTTTTGAGCTTAAAGATAGTTTCAAACCAAAAAAACTGGATCTGCCTGTCCAAATTCCAGATCTCCTCGAAGTTCAGAAGCAATCGTATAGTATGTTCCTGCAAGAAGGTGTCCCTCCTGAACAAAGACAAAATGTTGGAATACACAGGGTCCTCTCATCACTAGTTTTTGAAGTTAAAGGAAAAAGATTAGAGTATGTGGACTACGAACTCACTCCTCCAAAATACACNCCTGAAGAATGTAAGGCTCGTGAGCTCACATATGCTTCAATAATGAGAGTCAAAATGAGGCTTATAAGCTATGAAGATGATGAAAATACAAAAATAAAACAAATAAGAGAAGAATGGGTCTATTTTGGTGAAATACCAAGATTAACTCCAAAGTGCTCTTTTATAATCGCAGGAACAGAAAAGGTTGTGGTCAGTCAGCTTCATAAATCTCCCGGTGTATATTTTGAATATGATAAGTATAAGTTGAGAACTGCTTCAAGATTTGTTCCAATAGCCNGAATAGTCCCATATAGAGGTCAGTGGATAGACTTTGATTTTGATCTCAAAGATATTCTGTACGTGAGATTGCAGAAGAAAAAACGCATGAATGCATGGATATTCCTCAAAGCAATCGGTTTTGATCTTGAAGATCTCCTTAATATATATGAGAAAGAGGAAATANTACTTAGACAAAAAGATGGTCGCTTAGAAATTCTCAAAGAGGTAAAACCAGATATCATAAGGTATCAAAGAGCTTCAATGAACTACAAGGGAATAATTTCAAAAGGGGAAAGATTTACGATCAGAATAATTGAGGAATTGAAGAATGCTGGCGTAATGGAGAATATAGATGGGAAGTTATTTATCCCAATAGCAGAAGACGAATTTCCCGGGCAATCAAGAAAAGAGGTCATTAATTTTGGAGTAAGAGTTTTAGCTCAAACAATAAAAAAAGATGGGAAAGAATTCAAAGCCGGAACTCAAATAACAGAAGAGGTAATAAATGAACTTTTAGAGGCAGGTGTAGATAGGTTTCAGACAGTATGGTACGACGATGTTTTCGTTTCGGGTTCAATCATAAAGACCTACAAAGAAATGGAGAAAAAGCTCAAGATCAGAACAAAGGAAGACGCAGCAGTAGAGTTCTTCAGAAGAACAAGACCGGGAGAACCAACGGATCCTTCTGTTGTCTTTAAATATGTTAGAGATATGTTTATGTCGGCTTCAAGGTTTAATTTATCCCGTGTAGGTAGAGTGAGAATATCAAAAAGATTTGACATAGAAATACCAATTGAAATAGTTATACGAGAAGACGGTAAGATTCTCAAAAAAATAGTAGAAGGAATAACCGAATACCAGGTAGCTTCTGAAGAAATTGATCTCGGAGATGGTCAAGTCATAAATCCTGGCGAAAGAATAATGAGAGAATACATAAAGAAATTAATGGAAAAAGGAGAGATGTATATCCCAATATCAGAGGCAGAACTTTCTGAATATGCTCCATGCGAAGATATAAAAGATGAGAATGGAGAAATAATTGTTCAAGCAAGAAGAAATATAGGAAAATTCGCTATCAGCAAGCTGAAAGAGATTGCAAAAAGTAAAGGGCAATTTGTTTTTAATGCTTTCTGGTATCCTGAAAGCTTGACGTATCTTGATATATTCTCAACTATAAAGTACCTTTTTGATATAAGGTTAGGAAAACCGGGAAAAACCATAGATGATGTAGATAACCTTGCAAATAGGCGTGTGAGACCGGTTGGAGAACTTGCTGAAATGGAACTTCTTCGCGGTATAGAAAGAATAAGAAGATCCATTCTTGAAAAGTTAAGACAAGCTGATCCAGATAAAACTCCAATAAAGGAGATAGTTAATTTTAAACCTGCTGCTTCTGCTCTGAAAGAATTCTTTGCTATGGGGCAACTCTCCCAATTCCTTGACAATACTAACCCACTTTCTGAACTTACTCACAAAAGGAGACTCTCTGCACTCGGGACAGGCGGTCTAAAAAGGGAAACTGCGGGTATAGAGGTCAGAGATGTTCATTCTTCTCATTATGGTAAAATATGTCCAGTTGAAACACCTGAGGGGCAAAATGTCGGTCTTATAACATCTCTTACTGTCTTCTCAAAGATAGATGACCTCGGCCTTATACGTACTCCATATAGAAAAGTCGTAAATGGATATGTTACGAATGAAATTGAATATCTTTCTGCAATTGACGAGGAGAAATTTCCAATAGCTTCATACGGAGTAGAAGTTGGACCAGATGGCAAAATTATACCAGAAACTTTACCTGCAAGGGTTGGCTCTGAGATAAGGTTTGTAAATAGAGAGGAGATAAAATATATAGATGCCGTTCCTTTCCAAATTCTTGGTGTTTCAGCTTCTCTTATACCATTTTTTGAACATGATGATTCAAACAGAGCTCTTATGGGGTCTAATATGCAAAGGCAAGCGGTTCCTCTTTTGTTCCCTGAACCTCCGGTGGTCGGAGTTGGCTATGAAAAAGAAGTTGCAAAAAATGCAGGAGCANTTGTTGTCGCAAGACACGAAGGTATTGTAAAATATGTTGATGCAAATAGAATAGTANTTGAAGTTGATGATCCTGATTATCCTGAACTCAGAGGAACTGCTGATATATACACCCTTACCAAATGGTCAAGAACAAACCAATCTACCTCAATAAATCAAAAACCTCTCGTTAGATTTGGTGAAAGAGTAAAAAGAGGNCAAATTATAGCAGATGGACATTCAACTTGCGGTGGAGAACTTTCATTGGGGAAGAATGTTATTGTTGCAATAATGAGTTGGCGAGGATATAACTTTGAGGACTCTATTGTTATTTCCGAAAGACTCGTTGAAGATGATGTCTANACTTCNGTTCATCTTGAAGAAATTTCAGTAGATGTTAGAGAAACAAAATATGGTCCAGAAGAAGTAACAAAAGATGTTCCCGGAGTTGCTCCGGACCTTGTTGCTAACCTTGATGAAGACGGTATTATAAGAATAGGAGCTTTTGTGAACCCAGGAGATATACTGGTTGGAAAGCTTACTCCGGTAGGTGAAGTACCACTTACTCTCGAGGAAAGACTCCTTAAATCTATTTTTGCTAAGGCAGTTGAAACTACAAGAGAAACGTCTGTAAGATGTCCCCCTGATATAAGAGGAACCGTTGTATCGGTTAATATTCATTACAGAAAGAACGTCGTTAAAGATCAGAGAATAAAGGAGCAGGAAGAATTGCTTATCTCAAAGGTAAGAAGAGATATGCAAGATGCGGTTGAGATACTTAGGGGATTGCTGTGGGAGAGAATAGGAAAATATATAAACTCGCTTAAAATTTATAATCCAGTGAAAATAGGTAAATCTGAGTTTTACGAAAATAACCCTGAATTCAAACAAGCATTTTTAGCTCGTCTTAAAGAATATAAAGAAATATCGGGAATGATAAAATTTTTGGAAGGCTTAAAAGGCAGTGTAGANGATGAATCTTTGAATAATATCATTTCAACTATAAAGAATTTTAGGGAAGAGGAAGANAATGTAAGAAAACAATACGAAGAAAAGATATCTGAAATAAGAAAAGGTGAGGAACTGCCCCCAGGTGTTCTCAAAAGAATAAGAATTCTTATCGCATCAAAAAGGAAAATTCAAATCGGAGATAAGTTGTCCGGAAGACACGGAAACAAGGGAGTCGTATCTATTGTATTACCAAAAGAGGATATGCCTTTCCTGCCAGATGGAACTCCGGTAGATATAATTCTAAGCCCTCTTGGTATTCCTTCAAGAATGAATATTGGACAGTTGCTTGAACTTCAACTTGGATGGGTCTCTCATGAGCTAGGTAAGCGCATTGCTGAGTTAGTCCAAAATCTTGAGGATGATTTTATAAGAAAGAATTCAGCTGAAATAAGAGCCAAAATAAAAAGTTTGCTTGCAGATGGTGAGGATAAAACGGGAATTGTTCAAAGATTCTTTGAGTTTATAGATTCGCTTGATGACTACGATTTGTTGAAGTTCGTAAGAGAAGCTGAAAGACTGGGAGTGAGATTCGCAGTCCCTCCGTTTTGCGGACTATCTGAACAAGAAATAAAAGAGTTAGGTAGGAGAATTGGAATTCCCGAAACATTTACTGTTGTGCTTAGGGATGGAAGAACGGGTGAAGCTTTTGATCAACCAGTTGCTGTGGGAAAAATGTATATAATGAAGCTTATTCATATGGTTGAAGATAAAATTCACGCAAGATCTACTGGACCGTACTCTCTTATTACTCAGCAACCTCTTGGAGGTAAGTCAAGGGGCGGTGGGCAGAGGTTTGGAGAAATGGAAGTTTGGGCTCTTGAAGCTTATGGGGCTGCATATACATTGCAAGAAATGCTAACAGTTAAGTCAGACGATATATCAGGTAGAGAAAGAACCGTATATAACATAATAAACGGTAAACCTGTTTATGTACCATCTATACCAGAGTCATTTGTTGTTCTGATGAAAGAGCTACAAGCTATGGGATTTGATGTGGAGCCATTAGTTCAAAGAGAATTGGAGGAGATGGAAGAATCAGTAGAGGAAATAGGCGAGGAAGAAAAAACAGTTCAGGAGAGCGAATTACCAAGAGGAAAAAGTTCTGCAAAGAAAGCTCGTCTGTTAGCCCGTAAAAAAAAGTCTAAATAGTGAAGAAAAAATGAACAAAAGGAAAATTATGTGAAAATAGTTAGTTATGTACCGTGTTTTTTGCGAATTTAAGAAAATAAATAAAAGCAAGAAAAAGGAGGAAAAATTATGGAAGTAGGGTATGAATCAAGGTTAAGCATAAATGACATAGAGGCAATAAGAATATCAATAGCATCACCAGAGAAAATATCTTCTATTGCGCATGGAGAAGTTAATCGTCCAGATACTATAAATTATAGAACCGGGAAACCGGAGAAGGAAGGACTGTTCTGCGCCGTTATCTTTGGACCAATAGAAGATTTCAGATGTTTATGCGGTAAATACTCCGGGCAGAGATATAGAGGGCATGTTTGCGAAAGGTGTGGAGTTGAGATAACATCAAAGAGAGTAAGAAGAGAAAGAATGGGAAAGAAAACCCTTGCATACCCCGCTGCTCATATATGGTTCCTAAAAGTTCCTCCTAATCCAATTCCTACTCTACTCGATATCTCGCAGAGAGATGTCGATGATATTATATCTTTTTCAAGCTGGGTAATAGTCGAACCTCCGGAAAAAATATACGAACTCAAAATAACGGAAGAAGATATAAAGAAGATGGTAAATGATCTGATGGAAAACTCTCCCGTAAAGAGAGAACATGAATTCTATAAAAAGTACGCAGCTCATATAGAACAGTTGAAAAAGATAGAGGATATTCTAAAAGGTATGGCTATAAGGAAATTAATACTTTCAGAAGTATTTGATCGAGAGAAAAATAATAAGAAAGACCCGTACGAGCTTTGCTCTTCTATATTGAATAAATTGAAAAAATTTGCCGTAGATCAGGAAACAGAATTTGGTAAAAGTTTGCTAAGAATAAATCAGAGGTTAGAGGAGCTTTTAGATAATCTAGAAGGCCTGAAAATTGAAGATAGAGTTTCAAGGTTTGATCAGGTAAGAAAAAGAATAGTACTCGATGCTATAAAGTTTCCCGAGTACGCAATTGTTGAAAGGGAGATATTAGCTCTATTAATAAAATACTATCCAAAAATATTTCTACCTACAACTATTCTCGGTGGTATAGGAGGAGACATAATAAAAAGCTTTGACGAAAAGAATATTGAGGTTGAAAGGGAAAGTTTTGGAAAAGATAAAATAGCTCTTGTTGTTAGTAAGAAGGATGTTGGGAAATTTAAGCTTGANCCCCAAAACTTCATCGTTGGCTCCGGTGCCGAAGCTATAAGATACATGCTTTCTATTTTAGACCTTGATAGGCTTGAAGAGATCTTAAAGATAGATATCGAATCAGAAACCGGAAAAAAAACAGTACCGCAAGAAGAGGAATCATCAAGGGTTGTTAAGCTTTCAAGAAGGTTAAGAATAGTAAAAAGTTTTAAGGAGTCAAAGAATAAGCCAGAATGGATGATCATTGAAGTTCTTCCAATTTTGCCACCGGAGCTAAGACCGATAGTAACACTTGAAGGTGGTAGAATAGCAAGGTCAGATCTTAATGAATTTTATAGAACAATAATACAAAGAAATCTCAGACTCGTAAGAATGAAAAAACTCATAGAGCTTGGAATAGGTGTNCCAGATGCTATAATAGAAAACGAGATAAGGTTGTTACAGCAAGCGGTTGATGCTCTTATAGACGCTTCCAAAACAAAGCGTCCAATGACATCAAGAACNGGGAGAACCTATCGTTCCCTGGCTGATATAATAAAAGGTAAATACGGTAGGTTCAGACAGAACCTTCTCGGGAAAAGGACAGATTTTTCCGCCAGATCTGTTATAGTCGTTGGACCTGAGCTTAAACTCCATCAAATTGGTGTCCCGAAAGAGATAGCTCTCGAACTCTTCAAACCATTCATAATATGGTGGTTGATAAAGAAAAAGGGTATAGTAAGTAGTGTTAAGGAAGCGAGAAAATTATTTGATGAAAAGAAATATGCTGCTATGAGTGGTAAGTTAGACGATTTCACCCGTGCCCTTTTTNTCGCNCTTGAAGATGTAGTAAAGGAAAAACTTNTTTTGGCAAACAGAGCTCCTACACTCCATAGAATGAATGTCCAGGCTTTTGAGATAGTGCTTGTTGAAGGTAAGGCTATAAGGCTCCACCCTATGGTTTGCACAGCTTATAACGCNGATTTTGACGGGGACCAAATGGGACTTTTCCTCCCTCTTTCTATACAGTCNCAAACAGAAGCCAGGGTCCTTATGCTTTCATCTCATCAGATACTATCTCCAGCTCATGGTAATCCGATCGTTTATCCAACGCAAGATCAAGTTATGGGAATATTCTGGATGACTATGGAAAGAGTTGGAGAAAAGGGTGAAGGTAGGATTTTCTCCTCCGNAAGAGANGTTCTTATTGCATACGAGAATAAAGAGATTTCAATTCATGCAAAAATAAAATGCTTACTCACTTGTCTATGTAATGAATGTCAAGGAANAGAAGAAATTTACGACACAACTCCCGGAAGAGTTATTTTCTATCAGGATGTCTTACCTAAAAAGTTATGTTTTAAGTTTGTAAATAGACCACTCGGAAAAAAAGAATTAATTGAACTTGTTATTCTATCACGTCAGATAGCTGGGGAGAAAGAAACCGTTATATTCCTTGATAGAATGAAGGAGATCGGTTTTGAGATGCTCACAAGATCAGGTTTCACTCTCTCACCAGAACATTTTATAATACCCCAAGAGAAGCAGAAGCTTATAGAAGAAGCTGAAAGCATAGTTAAAGACATAGAATATAAATATTCAAGAAGACTTATAACATGGGGAGAAAGATACAATAGAATAACTCAGGTGTGGATCGATTACACGGAAAAANTTGGACAGCTCGTGAANGAGAAGNTATCAACTGAGGAAGTTCAAATAAATGGAACCCGTGTGAAGACTANGAGTAAAAATCCTGTTTTTCTTATGGTGCATTCTGGTTCTCGTGGTTCATATGAGCAGATAAAACAGCTTGCNGGTATGAGNGGAATAGTTGCAAAGCCAACAGGTGAGCTTATAGAATTCCCAATAAAGCATAACCTCAGGGAAGGTTTAACTCCTCTTGAGTATTTTATTTCAACTCACGGTGGAAGGAAAGGGCTTGCTGATACNGCTCTGAAAACCGCAAAAGCAGGATATCTTACAAGAAAGCTGGTGGATGTTGCACAAGATATAGTCGTTAAAATGGAAGATTGTGGAACGAGGAAATCTATAACTATGTCAGCTCTTACTCANGGAGGTGAAATCTTACGCTCTATTTCTCAAAGAATTTTCGGAAGGGTCGCAGCAGAAAATATAGTATCACCAGACACAGGTGAAATCATAGTTAAGGCTGGTGAATTTATCACAAGAGAAAAAGCTAAACTCATAGAAGAACTCGGAATAGAATCAGTAAGAATAAGGAGTGTTCTCACATGCGAGGCAGAGGATGGAGTATGTGTTAAATGCTATGGATGGGATCTTTCNGCTTGGAAACCAGTTACATTAGGTGAAGCNGTTGGAGTAATAGCTGCTNAAAGCATAGGTGANCCNGGAACACAGCTCACTATGAGAACATTTCACTATGGTGGAGTCGGAGCTATTGCAGAAAGAGGNGATATAGTGGCTCANCATAATGGAGTAGTGAAGGTGGATGCGAAAACAATAGAGGTTTCTATATCNAAAGAAGAGATGGAAAAGCTGGGAGTTACCAAAGATGAACTTATAGATGGAAAGAAAGNNTTGCGAGTTGTTTCAAGAATTGGATATTTGGATATTCTGTCAGAGAAAGGGAGAATTTTAGAAAGATATGAACTGAGGTATGGAGCTTCTGTTTTGGTCAGACCACAAGAGAAAGTTAAAAAGGGACAAAGAGTTGCTGTTTGGAACCCATTTGCTAACCTTATCCTTACACACGTTTCAGGAAAAGTAAGATACAAAGATTTGATCCCCGGAGTTACTGAGATAGAGAAGACGGAGGAAGCTACTGGTCAGGTTGTGAGAACTGTTATAGAACCGATAGGTGAAGCCGCTCATAAGCTGAGACCGTCTATTATTATTGAAACGGAAAAAGGAGATGAAGTTGTTTATCCTTTGCCTGTTAAAGCTACTATTTCTGTTGAAGATGGGGCTTACGTGAGGGCAGGGGAAGAAATAGCCAGAGTTGAAACTGGATACGCAAAAACAAAAGATATAACAACAGGTCTTCCGAAAGCGGAAGAATTCTTCGAGGTAAGAAGGCCAAAAGATGAGGCAGTAGTATCTGAAATATCTGGTAAAGTAGAAAAAATAGAAGATTTGAAGGATGGTAGAAAGAGAGTNGTAGTAAAAGCCGGGAGAGTTGAAAGAGAATACAAAATACCAAAGAAAAGACATGTTATAGTTATAGTTGGAGATGTAGTCAGTGCTGGTGAAGCGCTAACTGATGGAACACCTAACCCAAAAACACTCTTGCGAATAAGAGGGCCAGAGTATGTCGGATACTTCCTTCTGAACGAGATACAAAAAGTCTATTCTTCTCAAGGCATAGATATTAACGATAAACATTTTGAAATAATAATTCGTCAGATGTTAAGGCGTGTTAAGATCAAGGACCCAGGAGATAGTCAATTTATTCCCGGAGAAGTTGTTGACAAATTTTTAGTAGATAGGTTGAATAAAGANCTTAGAGCGCAAGGTAAAAAACCTGCTACATACGAATATTTGTTACTTGGGATCACCAGAGCTGCTCTTTATTCTGATTCTTGGATCGCTGCTGCATCATTCCAAGAAACTCCCAAAGTCCTCGTTCAGGCTGCACTTGAGTCAAAGATAGATTTTCTCAAAGGGTTGAAGGAAAACATAATTGTTGGAAAACTTATCCCTGCTGGTACTAATTTCCCACTTTATAGAGATACTGGTATAGAGACAGAAGTTCAGCCTATTACAGAGGATATTGTTGATAAGGAACTTGCGAGTGTTTAAATAAATTGAAATTAAACTGTAATTTGAACTCTAATATCGGTTAATGTTAGAAAATGTTAGAATTAGAATAGATCTTAGGAATTAGAATAGATCCCCGTATATTCTTTTTTTGTGTTCTTCAAATTCTGGTGAGTTCTTTATCTTTCGCCATATGTTTTGGTTTTCTATGTACCATTTTATTGTTTTTTCTATTCCTTCTTTGAATTTTGTTTTGGGTTTGAATTTTACTTCTCTTTTTATTTTCTCTGATTTCATCGCATATCTAAAATCGTGAGCTGGTCTGTCCTTTACAAATGTGATGAGTTTGAGTGGTTTCCCAAGTTTTTTCAAGATCGTTTTTGCTACATCTATATTCTTTTTTTCTTGACCAGCTCCCATGTTGTAGATTTCTCCTTTTTTTCCTCTGAGGGCGCATAAAACTAATCCTTCNGCNCAATCTTCTACATACAGCCAGTCCCTTACATTCAAGCCATTACCGTAGATTGGAATTGGTTTATCTTCAAGAGCGTTCGTTATGCAAAGAGGAATAAATTTTTCAGGATATTGGTACGGACCATAATTGTTTGATGGTCTTACAATTATAACAGGTACTCCGAACATTCTCCAGTAAGCNTGTGCTATAAGGTCTCCGGCGGCTTTTGAGGCAGAATAAGGTGAAGATGGAGTCATTGGCGATTTCTCTGTAAAAAATCCTTTTTTTATTGAACCATATACTTCATCTGTTGATACATGAACAAATACTCCTACTCCATATTTTTTTGCGTTTTCAAGCAAATTATAAGTTCCAAATACATTTGTTCTCAAAAATTTTGGAGGTTCGTAAATCGATCTATCCACATGAGATTCCGCTGCAAGATGAAATACAATATCTATTCCTCTTTTCATTATATCACCTACTAATTGTTCATCACATATATCTCCTTTTATGAATTCTATTTTATTTCTTATTGGTAGAAGGTTTTCTGGATTTCCAGCGTANGTTAGANCNTCTAAAACTATTATTTTCCAGGATGGATAATTTCTTGCNATATAGTGANCAAGGTTAGAACCTATAAATCCAGCACCGCCTGTTACAAGAACTTTCATTCTGACAGAGTTTATTTATTATTAATATAATCTACCCTTTTTATATATATTTCTTTTTTTTATAAATAAATATTTCAGTAATATTTTTCCTCTTTTATTCTGTTTTCAGGAAATCTTGCTCTTTTTAGAATTTCTTTCACATGTTTTATCATATCTGGGTTTCCGCAGGCATATCCTGTGGTGTCCTCATAGGTGAAGTTGTTGTTATCCATGTACTTTCTTACAAGCTCATCTACTCTTCCTGTTTCTCCTTTCCAGTTTTGGTCATCCCAGGGTCTTGAAATAGTTGGAACATAAATCAACCAATCTACTTTTTTTGAAAGTTCTGTGAGCTCATCTTTATATATTCCAAGTTCCCAAGATTTTGAAGCTCCGTGCAAAATAAGGAATTTGTGAGGAGAATCTAATTTCCCCATTTCAAGCTCATATTTTTGTGTTCTTACCATGCTCAAAAATGGGGCTAAACCAGTCACAGTGGATACCATAAGATGTTTTTTTGTTTCCTTGTTCAATGTGAATTTACCGACTATTCTTGGTCTTANCCAGATTTTATCTCCTATTTTTAATTTCCATATTCTTGGAGTGAGTTTGCCATGAGGAACAAGCTCGATATAAAATTCTAAAAATTTTTCATATGGCGATGAAACTATTGAGTATGGTCTCCATATTATTTTCCCATCGTCTCCTTCAAGCCCTAATGTTGCNTACTGACCTGGAGTGAAAGGGGGTATTTCACCATCTATTATCCTGAATTTGAACATTCCGAGGTCTTCCGAGAAATCAATTCTTTCTATTAGTTCTCCTTGTAAGAATTCAGGCATAACAAATTTTTAATTACTTGTTTTAGTTTTTGTTTTTTCTCAATTTTTTCCTAATCAAGCTCTGACCATTTTTTACCTATTTTGACGCTCACTTTTAGTGGAACGGAAAATTTCAGTTTTTCNTCAAGTTTCATTTCTTCTTCGAGTATTTCCTTTACCTTATTAGATTTTTCTTCNGGACATTCAACTATAAGTTCATCATGAACTTGCATTATGATTTTTGCTTCTGGAACNTCTTTTTTTAGTCTGTTCCAGACTGCTATCATAGCTATTTTCATTATATCAGCTGCTGAGCCTTGTATTGGAGTGTTTATAGCTCTTCTTTCTCCTTCTGCTCTTNTATTTTTTTCTTCTGATTTGAGTTCAGGAATATATCTTAATCTTCCAAAAATNGTTCTTACAAAACCTTTTTTCTCTGCTTCTTTTATTATATTTTCTCTCCATTCGTTTACGACTTTGAACCTTTGCAGGTAAGAGTCTATGAGTTTTTGAGCATCGTGCCTTGATGGGAGTTTTGCTTGAGTTTTAAGTCCATGAGCGCTTATTCCGTAAATTATCCCGAAATTCACAATTTTTGCAATTCTCCTCATATCNTTTGTCACNTCTGATTTTGGAACCTGAAAAAGAAAGGAGGCAACTTCGGAATGTATATCTTCTCCCTCTTTGAATGCTTTTATGAGTTCGGGGTCTTGTGTTATGTGAGCAAGAACCCTCAGTTCAATTTGTGAATAGTCAGCTGAT
>AWOA01000075.1 GCA_000494225.1 Candidatus Calescibacterium nevadense OTU 1 | reverse complement strand
GCTCTGAATAGCAAGTCAGGTCTGAGAGATTTAACAAATTCTATTTCACCCGTAATATCTTCAAGTTTTTCTTCAATTTTCTCACCTGTTGCTATTGATATAAGTTTTCCAGCNGCTTTTGAGAAAATNTCTTTCAAAATCGGATCAAATCTTTTCAGTTCCTTTTTATACTTTCTCTCCGTTTCACTTTTTCTCATTTTTTTCAATCTAATCCTAATCTCATGTANAAAACCCAAAATTAAATTTTACTTATTGATTCTTATTGATTGGCATAACATACCTTTTATCATCTGAAATGATTGTTTTAAAACTTCCAAAACACNTCAAATTTTTTGAATTTATAAAACAAGGAAAAAGTTCATTTTTACTCATATCAGAAACTCTTGAAAACGACCATTTTGAGAATTCATAAAAATAGTTCAAAGTATAAATGAAAGTATAAATAAAATAAAATAAAGAAAGAATGAATTAAAATCTACTTTCTCTGAATAAAATAGATATCACACTATAAATTACCAAAATTTTACACAAAGGACAAAAAACGAGTAAATTAAAATGATATGACAGGAGCCAGAAAAATTAAAATAGAAGCTCAAAGAATGACAGGAGCGAAAATAATAGTTGAAACTCTCAAAAGACTTGGAATAGATACGATATTCGGTCTGCCTGGGGGCGTNGTNCTTTTACTTTATGACGAACTTATGAAGGACGGGAAGATAAGGCATATACTTGTAAGACACGAGCAAGGTGCAACACATATGGCAGAAGGATACGCAAGAGCNTCTGGTAAACCGGGAGTCGTTCTGGTAACATCAGGTCCCGGAGCTACTAACACAATAACCGGAATTGCAGATGCNTATATGGATTCTGTTCCTCTGTTTGTAATGACCGGACAAGTTCCAACCTATTTTATGGGAAACGATGCTTTTCAGGAAACAGATTCCGTTGGCATAACCCGTCCAATAACAAAATACAATGTAGTAGTAACTANACCAGAAATGCTCTCATACGAAATTATAAAAGCTTATCAGATATGTCAGATGGGAAGACCAGGACCTGTTGTGGTGGATCTGCCAAAAGATGTTACAACAGCAGAAACAGAGTTTATTTTTCCGGAAAGAATTAACATACCGGAGAAATTTAAGCAGGAGGGTAACGAAAAGCAGATAAAAGTGGCGGTAGAAACTCTGCTCAAATCAGAAAAACCCATAATATATGGTGGAGGTGGAATAATAGCATCAGGAGCTCATGAGGAACTTGAAGAGCTCGTAGATATTCTTGGAATTCCTGTAACTTTAACTCTTATGGGCCTTGGTGGATTTGACGGGACTAGACCGGAATTTTTAGGTATGCTCGGAATGCACGGAACTTATACAGCAAACATGGCCATAAACAACTCAGATTTAGTTTTCGCAATAGGAGCAAGATTTGATGATAGAGTGACGGGAAATATAGAGTATTTCGCTCCACTTGCAAAAATAATACATATAGATATAGACCCAGCTTCAATATCAAAGAACATAGATATAGATGTTCCGATCGTTGGAGATGCAAAAAATGTCCTGAAAAAAATGCTTCAAATAATAAAGAGTGAAGTTCCGAAATCTGAAATAAAAAAATTCAGGGAAAGAATTGAGCCTTGGTGGGAAAAAATAAGAGAATGGCAACAAAAATTCCCCCTCACATACAAAAAATCTCAAAACATAATAAAGCCACAAGAACTTATAGAAACGACCTATGAGCTCACAAAAAATGAAAGTGTAATAATAACAACAGATGTAGGNCAGCACCAGATGTGGGCAGCTCAGTACTACAAAATAAAAGAACCAAGAACATGGATAACATCAGGCGGACTTGGCACTATGGGATTTGGCTTCCCAGCAGCAATAGGAGCAAAAATTGCAAAACCATCAAAACTTGTTATATGTTTCGCAGGTGATGGAAGCTTTCAGATGAATATGCAAGAACTTGCAACAGCAGTTGAAGAAAAAGTAGGAGTCAGGGTGATAATTTTCAATAACGGAGAGCANGGAATGGTCACACAGTGGCAAAGAAAATTTTATGGTAGAAGATATGCAGCNTCTCGGTTCAAAGTTCAGCCGGACTACAAAAAACTCGCAGAATCTTTCGGAGCAATAGGCTACAAAATAGAGCATCCATCCGAACTCAAAGAAAAGCTAACAAAAGCTATATTCGAAGAACCAGAAGATATTCCTGTAATAATAGATGTGAAAGTTGACCCAGAAGAAGATGTTTATCCTATGGTTCCTCCCGGCTCNCCNCCGACAGAGATGCTTCTTTCATAACTAAACCAGAAAGTATAGAAAGCTCCTCCTCGTCAAAAATCTTTAAAACAGGAAGTTCTATTTTAACAGGAGTTATACATATAAAATCATCTTCCAAAATGAAATAGTCAAGTTCTTTCAAATTATCAACTCCATCAGAATCCACTTTGAGCTCCTTTGCCCCCAAAAACCAAAAATCTCTACCTCTTGGGTCCTGAAAACGTATTGCTCTCTCTCCGTAAGCTGCCCGTGATAATTTCCCAAATTTTACCCCTTTTATCTCTTTTGCGTGTCTGAAAAATGGGAAATTTATGTTTATAACTACTCTCTTTGGAGGAGGATTTTCAATAAAGAACTCTATAATCTTGCGTGTCATTTTTGCCACAACTTCTAAATCTCCGGTTTTTCCTTCTTTTGCTCTTGCGGAGACCGCAAAAGAGGTTATGCCAAGCAAAGCACCTTCCATTGCTCCCCCAAATGTCCCAGAGTAAAGTATATAATCTCCTACATTTTCACCGAGATTTATTCCTGAGACAACAATATCTGGTATATTTTCAAGAATACCATTTACTGCTATGTTAACACAGTCAGCAGGAGTTCCATCTACTTTAAAAGTTCTGTCTCCGACTTTTTCGACTCTTATAGCTTGCGTTATAGTTATGGAATGACCCGAGCCGGATTTATCTTCCCATGTAGCGAATGACCAGACATCTCCTAACTTCTCTAACTCTTTTTTTATAGCTAAAAGTCCGGGAGAATCTATACCATCATCATTCGTCAAGAGTATGAGCATAAATTATGGAATTTAAGATAAAAGAAAAATCTAAAAGAAAATACGGTAAAGTTAAGTTAAAGGAAAATACAGTAAAGTTATATTTCTTATTTTTTTCTATATTTACTTTACATTTTTTCATTATATTATTTTTGATTTTGCGCCCGTAGTTCAGAGGAAGAACATTGGGCTCCGGACCCAAAGGTCGTGGGTTCAAATCCCACCGGGCGCGCTTATAAAATAAAGTGCAACAAAAAATGCTCTTCCCCAAAAGCAAAAAACTCTTTGAAGAAGCCAAAAACCTTATACCATCAGGTGTCAATTCACCTGTCAGATCATTCTGGCAAGTNCATTCTGACCCAGTCTTTGTAAAAAAAGCAAAAGGTTCAAAAATAATAACAGAAGATGGGAAAAAACTTTCAGATTTTGTGATGTCTTGGGGAGCAATAATTTTGGGACACGCACCAACCAAAGTAAAACGNGATATAAAAAAAGCTCTTGATAACGGCTTCTCATTCGGTCTTTGTCATAAAAAAGAGATTGAGTTTGCAAAAATTCTTTCAAGCTCAAACCAGAACTTTATTTTCAGAGCTACAAATTCNGGCACAGAAGCTACAATGAGCGCGGTAAGAGTGGCAAGAGGATTTACCGAAAGAAAATTCATAATAAAGTTTTCAGGATGCTTTCACGGACATGCAGACCAATTTCTAACACAAGCCGGCTCTGGACTTGCCACATTCAGCCTCCCATCATCTTCAGGTGTTCCCCAAGAATTTACAGCCTGCACTATAACCCTACCTTTCAATGCAGAAGATGAAATACTTGAAGAAGCATTCAAAAAATATGAAATCGCAGGAGCAATATTAGAAGTTATACCAGCAAACATGGGAATAATTCCTCCTGAGGAAAGATTCATAAAAAAACTATATTCACTTTGCCAAAAATATTCAGCGTTACTTATTTATGATGAAGTTGTAACAGGTTTCAGAGTCGCTTGGGGAGGACTTGGAGCCAAAAGGAAAGTTGAGCTTATAGTATTTGATGAAGAAGGTCAAAGAGAAATCAGCTTTGATATTCCTGAACCAAATATTGTAACATTTGGGAAAGTAATAGGTGGTGGCTTACCAATAGGAGCATTTGGAGGGAAAAAAGAAATGATGAATATATTGGCACCATCTGGTAAAGTATATCAAGCTGGAACNCTGGCTGGAAATCCTATTTCACTTTCCGCAGGAATATCAACTCTAAACCAGATTTCAAAGCAAAAAAACTTCTACGAAAANCTCAGAAAAAAAACATTTGATCTCTTTTCTGTGTTAAAAGAGAATTTCTCAAAAAAAAGGGATTGNAGTATCAATTATTATGGAGACAGGAATGATTTCTGTTTTCTTCCGAAGCAAAGTTCCCAAAAATTTCGATGAAGCCAAAAGTTCAGATTTAGATATGTTCCAAAAATTTTTCAGGTCATTAATAAAAAATGGTGTTTTAATTCCCCCATCTCCTTTTGAAGCTTGGTTTCTTTCAATTTCTCACTCTGAAGAAGATATTGAAAAATTTTCAAAAGCTATAAAACAAATCTAATTCATACTTCAATATGCATAAAGGATTTTTTTCTTTCAGGGAAAAATCAGCTCTTATAAAAAATGCATTTATTGTAGATAAAAATAGAGAAAGGGAAGCTGATATATTTATAAAAGATGGAGTAATTTCAGAAATAGGTAAAGGTCTAAGAAGAAAAACTGAAAATGAAATAAATGCCTCAGGATTTATTGTAATTCCGGGAGCTGTTGATGTTCACTTTCATATCAGAGAACCAGGCAAGCCTTATGAAGAAGATATTTTATCAGGAACCCGAGCAGCTGCACACGGAGGAATAACAAGCCTTCTTATGATGCCGAACACAAATCCACCCATAGATAATCCTCACATTGTAGCCTTCGTTGTAAAAAAAGCTTATGAAAAAGGCAAAGTGAGAATTTTCCCAACCGGATGCGCAACAGAAGGGAGAAAAGGAGAAAAAATCTCAGAATACGGACTCATGAAAAGAGAGGGAATAATAGCAGTAACAGATGATGGCAGAGCAATAANGTCATCTTTNGCGGNAAGAAAAGCTCTTGAATATTCAAAAAATTTCTCTCTACCAGTAATTGAGCATCCAGAAGATCCTGANCTTTCGGGAGATGCAAACGAGGGTATTCTCACAGTAAAGTTTGGTCTCACCCCATATCCTGCTGCATCAGAAGAAATAATAGCCGCAAGAGATATAATTTTAGCTTTACATACTCGCGCACATTTACATCTTACTCACATATCAACAAAAGGCACAGCTGAAATCATAAAAATAGCAAAAGAAAAGATAAAAGAATATAATAATATTGATACTAAAATAACTTGCGATGTTACTCCACATCATCTTCTTTTGACTGAAAATGATGTTGATATCACAAACTCAAACTTTAAAGTGAATCCTCCACTGCGTTCAGANAAAGATAGAACTTATCTTATTCAAGCACTCCAAGAGGGGGTAATTGATTGTATAGCATCAGATCATGCACCACATCCTGATTTTGAAAAAATGAGAGATTTTTCATCGTCTCCNCCAGGAATGTCTCATGCAGATATTTTTTTANCTTTATGCTTCAAACTTGTTTTAGATGAGGTGATTTCTCTGCAAAAACTCACCGAACTTATATCTTATAATCCCGCAAAAATATTTGGTTTAAACTGTGGAGAAATAAAAGAAGGCAAATGGGCTGATATAGTCATATTTGACCCAGATAAAGAGTTTGTAGTTTCAGAAGAAATAATTTTTTCAAAAGGGAAAAATTGTCCATACATAGGTTGGAAAATCAAAGGANCCGTAAAAAAAACAATAGTTGGGGGAAATATAGTTTATGATTCAGAAAATGATGNGTGACCTAATATCAAAAAGTTTAANTTTTTCGGAGCCAATTTTTTCAGGGAAAAATAAATTTTTCAAGAAAGTTGAAACACAAATTTTTCATGTCAGAGAAAACTTTACTGCTCACTTTTTGCCATTCCTTTATATCTACTCCTGCCTCTTTTAGCTCATCCTCCGAGCCTCTCGCCCAGTCAAAAACCATATCCTTATTCACTTCAATATGAAACTGCAAACCTACGGCATTCCCGTAAATAAAACCTTGATTTTCATAAAGTTTAGATGAGAAAACTCTTTTTGCTCCTTTTGGAAGATAAAACGTGTCTCCGTGCCAGTGGAAAGCAATAAAACTATCTGGGAAATCAGAAAAAAGCTCATCATTTTCAACCTTGAAAACTTCATAAAACCCTATTTCCTTTTTCCCACCCGGAAAGACTTTCTC
>AWOA01000074.1 GCA_000494225.1 Candidatus Calescibacterium nevadense OTU 1 | reverse complement strand
ATATATCCTCCAAGAATTACTAAGATATCAGATTGTTCTAATAAATTTTCATCGGGTTTCTGCTCCGCAACATCTATATACCTGAAAGCTAATTTCCTTTCCCTCAGGAAATCTTCTATTATTCCAAGGTGTTCATGTTTTACATGTCTTATTGCTAAAATCCTCATACAAATATACTTTTTATTTTGCCTTGTCGTAATCAGCTAAAATTACAACTTCTCCTGAGAATTTAAAAATTTTTGCTAAAATTTCACTTTAAGCCTAAACCCCATTATTAAATTTTTCAATTCATACATGTTCATAACTGAAGGTTTCAAACCCCTTTTAAGTAAAGATGAAAAAAATCAAATTCTCAAACTTACGATAAATTTCTCTTCTGCTGTAATACCTTCCTACAAAAGACTTTTTGAATGTTTTTCGACTCTGCAAATACAAATAATAAAAATGCATAGGTTTTCAGAACTCAATTTTCATTATGATGATGTAAGTTTTTCTGTTGAGAGGGCATTTTTCAAAAGCAATAGGGCATTAACACAAAAATGCCTTATTTGAAAAATCAAGAAAAACTGGGAGAAAGACTAAATGAATTGAAAAGAAAATGGAAAGAAAAAACAAAAACAAAAAAAAGGAACTCTGATAAGAATAGAAGCAAAGGATGAAAACCAAAAAGAAAAACTGTGCAACCTTCGATGGTGCAAGGGAAGGTGGAGGATAGCGTAAAGGTAAATACTATGTTCTGATATTTTTACAGTTTAAATAACCTTCCTGATATATTTGCAACAAAACTTTATATTTTATTTTATAAACAAAGTTATAGATTATAGAAAAATTTTTTGTTATGAGGACGGATATAAGGAAGTTGTTCTCTGATGCGGTAATAATATCTTTATGTTGGTTTGGTTCATACTATATAAGAGATCTTTTATCTCCGGTCTTCGGTTATGAAATAAACCCATTTATAAACTATGTCATAGCATATCCTTTTATTTTGATATTCTGGATAGTTACCGCTCTATATGTTGGAGTATATAAAAAGTATGGTCAAAAAGAAATAAACGAGATTGTAAGAGGCTTTAAAGCTTGGATGATAAGCTTTCTTATTTCTATGTCATTTGCATTTCTTGTTAGAGAGCTGCATCTTTCAAGGTCTGTTCTTTTGATATTTTCAGTGATTTGCTTCATACTTTTGACATTAAAAAATTACGCTTTTGGCGAAGAAGAGTTAAAAAAAGCTCTAATAGTAGGAACAGGCCATATGAGCATAAGAGTAATGCAAAAAATAGAAGACATGGGAAATTACAAAATAGTCGGACTTATATCAACATCAAAGGAATTTGTCGGAAAAATCATAGATAACTATGAAGTAAAAGGTACAATATCCTCACTGAAACAAATAATAAAATCAGAAAATGTAGATGTAGTCATATTTGCAGATGAAAAGCTTCCTCTATCAGCAGTGATGAGCATAATATCTAATATAGATATCAAAGATGTGGCTTTCTTTATAGTGTCGCAAGGCTTTGAAGCAGTAAAATATGGTTTGAATGTTGAATTCATAGGTAACCTACCATTAGTTGAGTTAGGATTTGAAACTAAAAATCCATTCTACGATGTTATAAAAAGAATCTTTGATTTCATAGTGTCTCTTGTGCTTCTTATAGTCTTGATACCGGTTTTCATAGTAATAGCAATAGCAATAAAAATTGATTCACCGGGACCTGTATTTTTTATCCAGGAAAGAGTAGGAAAAGATGGGAAAATATTCAAAGTTATCAAGTTCAGAACCATGTATAAAGATACACCTAAATTTGCACTCTCTCCTCGCTCACAAGGAGACCCAAGAATAACAAAGGTGGGCGCATTTTTGAGGAGATGGAGTTTAGATGAGCTCCCGCAACTTATAAATGTATTAAAGGGAGAAATGAGCCTTGTTGGTCCAAGACCCGAAATGCCACAAATAGTAGAAGAATATGAACCATGGCAAAGAGAAAGACTAAAAGTAAAACCGGGAATAACCGGAATATGGCAAATTCTCGGAAGAAAAGATCTCCCTCTTGAAAAGAACATACAATACGACCTCATTTATGTAAAAAACAGATCTTTCTTACTTGATATAATAATAATACTTAAAACAATACCACTTGTAATAAAGGGTAAGGGAGCGTACTAATGTAATAAAACTTCACTGGAAACCAATAAATTCTTTGAGCTTACTCTATCAACTAAACCTGCCAACTTGACTTTAACTAAATCTCCAAGTTTATGATTTTCCTCTGACCGGAAAAACACTTTTATATAATTTTCAGTAGTTCCAGTAAAAAAATTATTACCTTTTTTCTCTTCAATCAAAGCATAAAATTCTTGTCCTGAACACATCATAATAAAGCTTTCTCTCTTTTCTTGGGCTAAATTTATAAGTTCTCTCGTTCTTGATCTGACTTCAACATCTGGAACTCTTTTCATAAAGTAAGCCGGAGTTCTTGGTCTTGGAGAAAAAGGGAAAACATGAATATATCCTACGGGAGAATTTTTCAGGTTATCAAAAGTAATTTTGAAGTCCTCTTCTGTTTCNCCCGGGAAACCAACAATTATATCTGTTCCTATGCAGGCGTACCTGAAAATACTGAGAAGCTTTTGAGAATCTAACAGAAAATCTTCAAATGTATGCCATCTTCTCATTAGCTTCAAAATTTTATTTGAACCAGACTGAACAGAAATATGAAAGTGAGGACAAAAAATTTTCCCTCCAAGAGAAAGTCCTTCAAGAAAATCATCATCTATCTCCCCCGGAGATAAAGAAGCAAACCTGATTCTNAAATTGGAAAATCTGTAAAAAACTTTCGCTATCTCCTTCACNAGTTTTCCAAAGGTTATGCCAGATGGATTAGATTTTCCGACCTGTCCGTATAATGCAAGATGTGTTCCTACGAGAACTACCTCCTTTATCCCCAAATCGTAGTACCTACTTATAGAATCAATTACTTTTGATTTATCAAGGAATCTTGGGAGCCCACGGGTTAAAGGAATAGAACAAAAAGTGCAAAATCTTGAACAACCTTCTTGTATTTTCAGATAAACCCTATGCCTTGGAAATAATTCCGGGGAAAAAGATTCAATATCATCTTCTATTGGTAAAAAATGATCTGGTCTTTTGAGGCTGAAAATTATTTTTTGTCCATCCNCCCTCCTCTCCTCTCCTTTTACANTATTACCTACAACATTATTATTATCAAAATTATTGCGTATTTCATTGTCAGAGTTATCTTTTATTTTTTGAACTCCATTTTCCGAAAAATCTCCGATTGCCTTATTATCTATTTTATTATCACCATTTATTTTATTATTATCTATCACTTCGTTTATTATTCTTGAAATGTTNTCTTGCGAGTAATTTCCTGCTCCCAGAACAAAATCTGCTCCGAGACCTAAAATCTTATCTGGGTCAAGGTTAGAAAGACAACCAGAGACCAAAACTTTTTTCCCGTACTTTTTTGCTCTTCTTAAATACTTTACTAGCTCTCTTTCGGCATCCTCTGTAACAGAGCATGAATTTAAAATTACAAGATCTGAATCTTCAATATCACTCTCCTGAAAATTAACATAGTTTTTAATCTTGCCGAGAATATAAAACAGGTCCGCAAAATTTGTTTTGCACCCAAAATTCTTTGAGTATATTTTTATTTTGGTCCGATGAGGAGACATTTCTTCATATAAGTTATATTTTTAAATTTTTATATTCTTTCAAATCAAATTATTTTACACTTTGATATAGCGCAACATCTCATTTCTTGTAATTTTTAAAATCTCCTCCGCAATTATATTTTTATCTTGGTACTTGGCGATTTCTGGGAAGTCTTTGATCCTGAAATTAAAACCAGCAGCATTTTTGTGTCCCCCACCCCCGTATTTCCTTGCTATATCAGCTACATCTATATCTCCTTGTGATCTCATACTAACTTTGAAAAGTCCCGGTTGTTTCTCCCTCACAAAAATCGCGGCCAAAACGCCATCAATTCCCCTTATCATATCTATGAATTCATCTGCATCCTCATCTTTTGCACCAGATTTCTCAAAATCTTCGAGAAGAAGATATGAGGTAGATATATGGTCTTCAAATTTTATCCTTGAAAGGAAGAATGAAAGCAATTTATATTTCCTTAAAGTGGCATATTTTAGAGTTTTCATAACAGCTAGAAGGTCTGCTCCCGCTTCAACAAGTTCCGCTGCAACCCTTAATGAGGCTGAATTAACAGTTGGAAGAATAAATCCCATAGTATCTTTCGCTATTGCAGCATAAATATTTGTAGCAATCTCCGGCGTTATCTTAACCTTGAGTTCCTTGATAACTTCATATATTAAGACTCCACATGCAGGAGCAGATGGATCTACATAATTGAATGTTCCAAAATTTTCACCCTTTGAATGGTGATCTATATTAACTATTGTTGTGCGGATAGCAAAAGCCTTCGCTTCCTCACCTATTCTATCTAAAGTTGCACAATCCACAACACAGAATATATCAGGAATAAAATCAGGTAAATAAGTTTTTAGTTTTTCATAACCTGGTAAAAACTTTGCAGATTCAAGTCCATCTTTATTATAAATAAAGACCCTTTTTCTGAGTGCCTCAAGAGCAAGTCCCAAAGCTAATGATGAACCTATCGCATCTGGTTCTGGTCCTTCATGAGAAGCTATAACAACACTATCCGCTTCCAATAGAGCCTGAGCTACAATTTCTCTTGGGTGAAGAGAACTACCGTCCTTTTCAATATTCTCTACCATAAAAAACAATATAGATTAAAGCGAAGGGGGAAATTAAAAATAAATTCAGAAAAATTTCAGTTTTTCCGCAAAAAGTTGATTTTTTACTTATGCTTTTCTTTTTTTTATCCTGAAAAAGAGAGAAAAAATTAAATAGGAAATCAAACTAAAATAAGTCGCAAACAAAGAAAAAGGTTCCAAAACATAGGATGAGCAAGAACACCCAGCAACACCCGAAGTCCCATCTTGGGTCTGTGGATTTGTTCCCAAAGTAGTATTGGGATTCTGAACCCTTACCTGCCAAATTTTAATTTGATCTGCCACACAATTTGCTGCCCGTAATGAAAACCTTGAAATTCCTTCTGATTGAGGGGCTTTCCATATAATTTCCTCACTCCCTTCGTATGTATTCAAGACTTTCACCCTGCTACCATCAGAAAATTTCGCTCCATCTGGTTCTATTATTTCCAAAAAGACTGGTGGAGTTCCTTGAACAAAAAACTTTGCTCTATATTCACTCTGTGGAGGAGCAAAATCAAACCTTTCTACTTCCTTAATACTTGGACTTCTGAGAGAAATATCTTGCGAACGCGTTGTTGCTCCTATATTTATGCTATCAGAGAATTTTTCAAAAATTGCAATAAGAACATCATGAGGTTTTCCTTCGTACCCATATGCNGAGGTTGCAGAATCTGGGAACACATCTCCCGATTTCCAGAAATCATTTGGTTGGCTTTCTAAACACTTCACAGAATCTTTATTTATATCTGTTCTTTCAAACCTCCAAACATCAGAGTAAGTTTTAGTATTTTCATCATACTTGAAAGGTAAAACAACCCTTACCCCATAGTGTTTTGAACACGTGGCGAAATTTCCTTTACTATCTTTTACTTCACCGCACGAATTTCCGCACCCAGGAAAACATTCGCTGACATTTACGGAGTTTGAGGCAATACCGGAATTTACTACGTTTTCATCAATATGCCATATAATAACCCCCTCCGACGGAAAATCTCCGTCAAACAGTTCTCTTTTTCTGAACTCAACAAGGAAATATTCTGATTGAGATGCCCCTCCATAAGCTTGTATCTTTATAAAAGATTTAGAGTATGAAGTTGAAGAGATAGCCTCACAGAAATCGGAAGTTACAAGTTTTGGAAAAGCCCACCCCAGATAAATTTTCTCCCATGGCGAGAGGTTTGCAGGCAAAGTTCCGAGAGGGTTCCCTTTGTATAAACCATAACCCATAAGAGAATAAGGTCCAACGCCACACGATTGAACCCCGCCCCCTGAGTACCCACTGTCATATAAATCTGGTAATCCGAGAAGATGACCAAACTCGTGAGCTATAAGTCCCATATTACCTCTGGGGAATATTTCAGATATACCTGCAGCAACAACTCCACCTCTTATAGTTTTTCCCTCTTGTGTGTTGATATATGTATAAAAAGCGTGAGACCAAATATCACAACACCTTGAATCATCATATGAGTATGGTAGAGTTTCAGCTCCTTGCCCTGAATGTATAATAATGAAGCAATCCACGCTCCCATCTGCATTTCCATCAAATTTTGAGAAATCTATATCTTTATCTGCGAGCTCAATAAGGTCTCTTGCGAGATTTTGTGCTCCGCTTCCCATTCCACAGTAATTTCGTGAGCTTCCGTTCTTTGCTCCACAAGCATAATCTGAAAGTGTTGAGGAAACCTTGTAAGGTCCAAAAACCTCTCCACTTATTCTTAACTCTCCTTGAGAGTTTACAAGCCAAAAGTCCCTAAATGATGGGAATTCGTAGATGGTGTTCGAAGTTATTGATCCAAGCATAAGTTCAGAAAAATATGATTTCGGATCAGCAGATATATCCTTTCCCATATTGAAATTTTTATCTTGGAATTCTGCCAAAATAACAACACACCTTACATCACCTTTCTTAGGTGTGACTTGTTTCGGAGTTATGAGAGCTTCTGGCGATATTCTCATCAAAGATTTTGCAGATTTGAAACCGAGCCTTGTTGGGGTCCAAACCCCGGGATATGGCGGAGCGGATAAAACATCAACTTGAAATGGCGGAAATAAAAATAATAAAAAATTAAAAACAACGAAAAAAAATATCAACATACTGATGTATATATTAAAATTTAAATCGAAGATTTTTTTATTTCGTAAGATTTATTTAGATGCAAGATTTATTCAGAATAAGGAATTTTTTTTGCTCCAAAAATTGTATCTTGTAAATATATTCCTACATTAAGGAGCTTTTTCCTTATTTCATCAGCCTCCTGAAATTTTTTTTGTCTCCTCAGTTCTTCTCTTTTCTCTACTAATTTACAAACCTCATCGTAAGAAATTCCGTACTCCTTACATCTCCTTATAACCTCTTCTTCAATAAAACTTTTTTGAGATATAAGAGGTACTTTCCCAAAAAGTCCTATTGCTTCATATATTCTTTTGAGGAAAGATAAGAACCTTATAAGTTCATCTTTTGAGTTTGATTTTCGTACTTCTTCAAAAGCTGAAAAAACCAGAGAAAATGCAGAAGGAGAATTGAAATCATCATCCATAAAGCTGCAAAAAGAGTTCAAAAGTTCTTTTACTCTGCTATCGTCTCTCATTTTTTCTATTTGATCCTCTGTAATTTTTGCTTTTTCAGATTCAAATTCTAGTGTGTAATAAAAATTAATGAGAGCTTTTTCGTCTTTTTTCATATTATCATCAGAAAACTCTACAGGGCTCCTATAATGGTATTTAGCAAGGGAAAATTTTATAACCTCTGGATGGAATTTTTTAAGAAGTTGGGGAACATCTATAACATTTCCCAAAGATTTAGACATTTTCTCTCCTTTGAGTGTAAGGTGTCCTGTGTGTAACCAATATTTGGCAAAACCTTTTCCTGTTGCTGCACGAGATTGAGCGATTTCATTTTCGTGATGTGGAAAAATGAGGTCTTGACCACCCCCGTGAATATCAAATTCTTCCCCGAGATACTTCATACTCATAGCTGAACATTCTATGTGCCAGCCAGGTCTTCCTTCCCCCCAAGGAGACTTCCACGATGGTTCATCCTCATACTTTTTAGCTTTCCACAAAGCAAAATCAAGTGGATTTTTCTTATTTTCACCTGGCTCAACCCTTGCCCCAGCGAGCATGTTTTCAGTAGAAATTCCAGAAAGCTTTCCGTAATCTTTAAAGCTTGGCACATGAAAATAAACATCTCCATCTACTACATAAGCGTATCCATTATTTATTATTTTTTTTATGAGTTCTATTATATCAGCTATATGATCAGTGACTTTTGGTTCAAAATCAGGTGTCAAGAGTTCAAAATGAGCTATATCTTCTCTAAAAAGATTTATATATTTTGATGCAACATCATAAGGTGAAATTCCTTCTTCTCTTGCTCTACTGATGATCTTATCATCTATATCTGTAAAGTTTCTAACAAAAGTCACTTTAAATCCTCTAAACTTCATGTATCTTACTATGATGTCAAAAGGTATAAAGCTTCTCAAATGACCTATATGTATCCTATCATATACTGTCAGGCCACAGACGTAGATTCCCACCTCATCTTTGCGAAGTGGGATAAAATCTTGGTAGGATCCACCATAGGTATTTTTGATTTTCATTTTTTCAAATTCAAAGATGAAATTAATCTTTATTATTTTTATTTTTATTTTTATTTTTATTTATCTTTTTCAATTTTAGATCTAAAAAGTTTTACTCTTCTTCTATTTTTATCTGTTTTGCATCAATCCAGAGGCCTTCTATATCGTAAAATCTTCTTGCTTCCTCCTCAAAAAC
>AWOA01000073.1 GCA_000494225.1 Candidatus Calescibacterium nevadense OTU 1 | reverse complement strand
CTTTCTCTTTCCTTTATTCTTTTCTGTTTATTTTTCTTTTTTCATACTAACGTGTCTTTTCGTTCTTGTCCTAAGCTATAATTTTACTCATTAAAATTTTGCTTTTGATGGAAAGTGTAAATGAAGTAAAGAAGCTTCTTTATATATGGTGAATGCTTGACGGAATATGCTCATAGATTCGATAAAATTTTGATTTCGTCACTATATTTGATTTTATGGAAATAATAAAGATTATAAATTTGACGAAGGTTTTTGGGAAAGTTGTCGCGATAGAGAACATAACATTTGATGTAGAACAAGGGAAAATAACAGCAGTTCTCGGTCCATCTGGTTCTGGAAAAAGCGTTCTCGTGAAACATATTTTAGGACTTTTAAGACCAACATCGGGTAAAATACTTTACAAGGGGATTGATATTTTTTCTCTGCCTGAGGAAAAGTTGTATGAGGTAAGGCGTGATTTCAGTATGCTTTTGCAAGAGGGAGCTTTATTTGATGGAATGACAGTTGAGGAAAATATTGCTTTTCCACTTAAAATAAGAAAATTTCCAAAAGATGAAATAAAAAGAAGGGTCGAATTTTATCTTGAGAGTGTTGGACTTGGGGGATTTGGTAAAAGGTATCCATCTCAGCTTTCTGGTGGTCAAAGAAGAAGGGTAGCTCTTGCGAGAGCTCTTGTGACGGAACCCGAAGTTATAATATTAGATGAGCCCACAACAGGACTTGATCCAATAACTACTGAAAGTATAGAGGAACTAATTTTATCTATCAAAAGGAAGCACAAAGAGAAGACTTTTATTCTTATAACTCATGATCCCTTTTCTGCTTTTAAACTTTCCGATAATATAGCGGTTTTATTCTTTGGAAAGTTAATCTGCTACGGAGAGAGGGAGAATATTATATCTATGATGGAGTCAAATAAAACTATATTTCATATTTTCAAGAGAGCAAACTTAGAAATTGCGCAAGATGAACACCGTATTTCTTAGCTCAAATCTTTTGTTTTGAAAAAATTCTAATTCTCTTATTAAATTTTTTATATTAAAATTTTTTAGAGTATGGCTATTGGGATTTTAGGAGCTGGTAGCTGGGGATGGACCTTGGCGCATATAATTTTAAAGCGTGAAAGATCTAACAATAATGATAAAATTTTTATTTGGACACGAGATGAAAAAGTCTCTAAAAGTATAAATGAGCATGGAGTAAATCCTAAAAGGTTCCCAGATTTTCCAATATATAATGGTAGAGTATATGCTACTACAAGTTTAGAAGAGGTTTTCTCAAATTGTGAGATCATACTCGTGGCTGTTTCAGTTTCTTCCGTAAGAGAAGTTATTAGATCCGCTTCAAGATTTATAGAGGGAAATCATATAATTGTTAGTACATCAAAAGGTTTTGAGAAAAATACAGGCAAACGCGTGAGCGAGATAATAAAGGAAGAAAGTTGTTGCAGAAAAATAGGTGTTCTCTCCGGACCAAACCTTGCAAGAGAAATTTTGGAAGGTTCCCCCTCTGCTGCTGTTGTTGCTTCAAATATAAGGGAAGTCCAGGAAAAAGTTTATTCCGCTATGCATTCTCCTCTTTTCAGAATATATACATCTTATGATGTTGTTGGAGTTGAGTTAGGAGGAGCACTCAAAAATATATATGCAATAGCTGCTGGTATTGCTGATGGACTCGGATTCAAAGTAAATTCCCTTGCATTTCTGCTCTCTCGTGCTGCAAGTGAGATGATGAGGCTCGGTGTTATGTTTGGAGCGAAAAGAGAAACATTCTTTGGTATTTCAGGAATCGGAGACCTTTTTGCTACTGCTTCCTCTGACCTTTCAAGAAATAGAAGATTTGGTAAGCTTCTTGTAGCAGGTAAAAAACCTGAAGAAGCCCTAAAAGAAATAGGAGAAGTCGTTGAAGGTTATTGGACAACTCATGTTGCTTTTAGCATGTCGGTTGAACTCGGAATAAAACTCAATATAGTTTCCACCTTGTACAAGATAATCTTTTTGGGATATGATATACCAAATGCAATAAGGGAACTTCTTCACGCGGAGGTAAAAGAGGAGTTTTGACTTATTACCCCGCTACTTACAAGTTGTTGGAGTGTTTTCCCTTGTTTTTTCAGTTCATTTTCAAGTTCTTCTGTGAGTTTTTGTGATTTCTGTGGGTCGATAAAATTTCCTGTTCCCACCTGAACCGCAGTTGCTCCTGCTGCTATATAATCTAGAACATCTTCTAACAAATACACACCACCTGATGCTATTATTTTTATTCCAGGAAACCTTTCTGATATTTCAAGTATACATCTTAAAGCTATGGGCTTTAGTGGATAGCCTGACATACCACCTTTGAAGAAGCCTACCTTCGGATCTCTTACAGCTGCGGGGATTGTATTTGTTAGGGTATATGCGTCTGCTCCTTCATTTTTTGCTATACTAATAAGTCCAGGTAAAATTTCCGAGAACGGAGAGAATTTTACTATAATTGGTCTTTTTGTAGATTTTCTTGTCTGTTTTACTATTTTCTCTACTGATTTTGGATTTACGCCAAATTCTATCCCTCCTTTTTTTGTGTTCGGACAAGATAGATTAAGCTCATAAGCATCAGGTGGATTTTCTGATTCTTCAAATACTTCAATTACTTTTCTGTATTCTTCTTCTTTTTCTCCAAATACATTTGCTATTATTTTAGTTGGGAGTTTTTTGAGTTTTGGCATTATTGATTTTGTAAATTCACGAACCCCTGGGTTTTGCAGACCAATTGAATTTAAAAGTCCGACTGCAATCCCTCTTATCGTAAATTCCGCTATACGTGGTGTGGGATTGCCTTCACGAGGGTTTAGTGAAATTCCCTTTGTTATTACTGCTCCTATTTTTTTGAAATCTACTATATTTTCGAGCTCGTACCCGTATCCTGCTGTGCCTGACGCAAGAAAAATTGGAGATGAAAATGTCAAATCCCCTATTGAAAAAGCAAGAATGTTTTCAGTACTTTCAGTATTTTCGTTTTTGCTATTATTATTAATCATTTTTTCAATAAGCCCCTCTCCACCTTCTTGATTCAAGTGATGATATGGTCAAAAACAGCATACCAGCTGTGAATGATATATAGTAGATTATGTCTCGTGTATCTATCATGCCCATTGAGAAGTTCTGGAAGTGATCAGTAAAGGATAGATAAGCTATAATATCTTTTAGAGANCCTTCTAATGTTCCTCTTACCCATCCTAATACCCAAAAAAGAAGCAATATTCCGAATGAGACTATNACAGATATAACCTGNTTTTCTGTTATTGAAGATGCAAATATTCCTGCTGAAATGAAAGCGGTTGTCATAAGTAAGAGACCAATGTATGCTGTTAAAATGACGCCTTTGTCCGGTTGCCCAAATCGGAATATTGGCAACATAAAAAGAGCAGAAACTACGAGAACAAAAACTACAAAAGATGATATACCTAAAAATTTTCCAAGGACTATCTCCCATGTTCTCAGTGGGGAGGTGTAAATTAGCTCAAAAGTTCCTAATTTTTTCTCCTCAGCGAATGTTCTCATAGTTATTATGGGAACAATAAATAAAAGGAGAACGCTCATGTTTGCAAAAAGAGGTCTTATTACTAAGTCTTGAATATTTATTCTTTCAGCTATAAATGGTATTCTCAAAGCTTGAACGCTCAAAATTGTGTATAAAGCTACTACGCTCAAAAAAAAGTATGCAAAAATTAATGTAAATATACCCGTTATTACATAAGCTATTGGAGATAAAAAAAGCGACCTAATTTCTCTCCCTGCTATTGTAAACATAATCAAAAAGGTAAAATGCGTAAAAAAAGTTGTTAAAAATCTCAAAAGTTTTTCCTTCAATTCAGAAAATTCTATTTGATTTTGAAATTACATTATTTATAAAAATTGAAATTTCATTTAATATATTATGGCAAAGACATCAGATAGAGCTGAAATATTTATAACTGGTGTTTCTGGATACATAGGAAGAAGTATTTTGACGGTTATCAAAGAAGAAAAAAAGAAGTTCAACGTAAGAGGAATTGATGTTGCTGAACTACCATCGGAATTCATGGATAGCATTTCCTTTGAAAAATTAGATGTTCGCTCGCCTGATGTAGAAAGAGCAATGAAAGGTGCAGATATCGTAATTCACCTTGCTTTTGTTCTGAACCCACCCAAAGATAGAGAAGTTGCAAGGTCAATAAATTTAGACGGAACAAGAAATGTTCTTTCAGCTGCGAAAAAAAATAAAGTCAAAAAAGTTATCGTTCTAACATCTGCATCTGCTTATGGAGCCCATCCTGATAACCCACTTTTTATGAAAGAAGACCACCCACTAAGGGGAGATTTAAATTATGGATTCTGGTACTCAGAAGATAAAGCTGTTCAAGATAGAATTACTCAGACTTTCGCTAAGGAGAACCCAGAAATATCTGTTTTCATAGTAAGACCTGTTATAGTTTTCGGGGAAAATGTGAATAACTTCATAGCCCAAGGTTTTTTCAATCCTCCTGCTGTTAGTATTCTTGCTAAAAACATCCCCTTTCAATTTATTCATGAAATTGATGTCGCTCGTGCAATAGTTCTTATGGCTGAAAGTGATTTACAAGGTCCTTTCAATCTCTCGGGAGACGGAGTCGTCACTTTGAAAAGAGCCGCTGAAATTATGAATAAACCGTCTCTGAAAGTCCCATATCCTCTTCAGGTTCCTATGGTTAATCTTATGAAAAGGTTAGGAATATTAGATAAGAATTTGCCTAATGCGGTTTTAGATTTTTTCAGGTATCCATGGGTTCTTGATACAACAAGAGCAAGAGAAGAACTTAATTTCTCTGCTCATCTTTCATCTGAAGGAACTTTTAGGAGAGCATGGGAATCTTACAAAGCAAAAAGAAAGAAAAATGGATTTAAAAAATAAATCAAAGATAAAAATAAGAGTAACCTTAATATAAAGGAGGGTTGTTTATTATGAAGAAAAGATTATATCTTATATATCCTAATCATCTTGTTAATCAACCTGTGATATGGGAATTCATAAAGAATTTTGGGGTTGTCGTGAATATAAAGAGTGCATCGATGAAGGGAGAAGTAGGACTCGTAACTCTCGAGTTGGAAGGTGATAAGGATGAAATAGAGAAGGGTATAAATTGGTTTCAAAGCAAAGGAATAAAAGTAGAAAGAATAGAACAAGATATAATAGAACCTTAAAAGTTGTTGTAGTAATACAAATTAGTAGTAATATTATCAAGTGTTGTTAAAAATAACATATCTTTGCGCAATTAGCCTGACATAACGAGTTCAGCTTTATCTTGAAGGAAAATTTCAAAAGTTTTGGTGAAGATTCTTTCTTCTTCTGGTGTCAAATCTTCAAATATAACTTTTCTTGCTATTTCTCTTGCAAGAGATATAAGTTTCGTATCTTTTAGAGCTTCTACCTTTAAATCAGAAAATCCGTGCTGACGAGTCCCAAGTATATCTCCAGGACCTCTTATTTCAAGGTCATACTCAGCTATTTTGAAACCATCNGATTCTCTTTCAAGAATCCTTATTCTATTNTCCGAATTTTCAGATAAGTTATCTGGAATAACAAGGATGCATTTTCCCTCTTTTTCCCTTCTCCCGACCCTACCTCTTAGCTGATGTATCTGGGATAAACCAAATCTTTCCGCTCGTTCTATAACTATCAAAGTTGCATCTGGAACATCTATGCCCACCTCAATTACTGTTGTAGATACGAGGAGATTTATTTTCCCTTCTGTGAAGTCTTTTATTATTTCTGCCTTTTTTTCTCCGCTCATTCTGCCGTGTATTAGTCCGACACCCCAATTTGAAAATTTTTCAGATAATGTTTTATACATCCCTTCCGCAGATGGTAGGTCTAATTTTTCAGAATCTTTTAAAAGAGGATATACTACATATACTTTGCCGTTTTCCCTAAGTTCTTTTTCTATCTCCTTGAACAAGAAAAATCTCTCGGATTCTCTTATTACTTTTGTCTTTACCGGCTTTTTCCCCGGGGGAAATTCATCAATTATAGATATATCAAGGTCGCCCCAGACTGTCAGNGATACTGTTCTTGGTATTGGCGTTGCCGTCATAGCGAGTATATGAGGCGAGTTATTTTCNGCTTTATTTATAAGTTCTATCCTTTGAAGAACACCAAATCTGTGCTGCTCATCTATTATGACCAGTCCTAATTTTTCAAACTTTAAATCTTCATCATATATTAGTGCGTGAGTCCCTACTAAGATATTTATTTTCCCACGTTTCAGACCTTCTGATATCTCTTTCCTTTCAGATTTTCTCGTACTGCCTGTTACAAGCTGAACATTTAAATCAAAAGGGGTTCCAAATCTTTTGAAATTTTCATATAGCTGCTTTGATAGAATTTCCGTTGGAGACATAACTGCTGTTTGATAGCCATTTACTGCTGAAATGAGTGCTGCGGCGAATGCAACAAGAGTCTTTCCAGAACCTACGTCTCCCTGCAATAACCTATACATAGGGTGTATCCCTTCCATATCTTTTCTTATTTCCTCTATTGCCCTTATTTGTGCATTAGTAGGTCTGAAAGGTAAGTTTGAATAAAAAAAGTTCATAAGCGAATCACTTACTATCATTTGAGGTGCCGATCTATGTTTTATTTTCTTTCTCCTCATAAATAAAGAAACTTGCGTTCTGAATATTTCCTCAAATATTATTCTTTTTTTGGCTTGCTCTATTTCTTCTATACTCTTTGCATATTTTTCCGGTATATGAACTTTCAAAAGGGCATCTTTCAGTGGAATCAAGTTGTATTCTTTCTCTTTCGATTTCGGAACCAAAGATATTATGTAATCTTTACAATTTTCTAAAACAGCTCTCACTACTCTTGCTATTTGTGATGATTCGTAAAGGTCAGAAATAACATATAACGGGATGATTTTTCCTATTTTGAGTTGGGATATTTTATCTTTCTTTACTATTTTCGGATGATAAATTTGTAATGTTCCTCTGAAAGATTTTACCTCTCCAAATACTGCCACTTCATCCCCCTCGTTAAATATCTCTGTGTAGCTTGAATTTGAAAACCATACACATTCAAGAGTTCTTGACTCGTCATAAATTATAATTTTCTTTATGTTTTTTCCATTCGGTAGAGTTAAAGTTTCTTTTCGCACTATTTGACCTATTATTACTGCTTTTTCTCCTTCCTGAACTTCTGAAATCTTTTTTATGTTTGCTCTGTTTTCGTAAGATTTTGGTAGCGTAAAAAGAGCATCTTCTACTGTAAATATTCCTCTTTTGTATAAGTTCTGAGCTGCTATTGGTCCTACTCCTTTCACATACCTTATATCCNTAGATAGAAGACTTTTGGCTTTGAGCAAATTCTCTGATAAGTCGTTTCCCAAAAATTCTTCTCCTCTACCTCTTTCTTTGTTTTCACTGTTAAACATCTATTATTTATATTTTATATTTCCATTTTTTTACTTTTTAAGCTATTTTTGAACTATTTTTTAATCATATTTTTAGTTAGCCTCATTGCAATTATATTATTGCGGTACAGCAAGGTCATCAGAACCTAACTTTATTTGTTCGCCTCCCACTTACCTTTTACCATCAAAGGATGCACAGTTTTCCTTGTATGTTCCGCACTTTGTAACTATACTTAATAATAGAGTACCTTGTTTATGGGCGATGCACAGTTTTCCTTGTATGTTCTGCACTTTGTAACTATACTTAATAATAATAGAGTACCTTGTTTATGGGCGATGCACAGTTTTCCTTGTATGTTCNGCACTTTGTAACTATACTTAATAATAATAGAGTACCTTGTTTTTTTTCTTTGCGTTCTCTTTTGAGTTCATTTATTCTTTCTTTTTCCTTGTAAATGATTTTCCTTGAGTTTTTCAAATAAAGCTCTGGCACCGAAAATAAGCTTTTTTGGTTCTGTCCCCTCGATTTATCGCTGGAAATCTCTCTTGCTTTTTCGACTGCACAATTTACATAATGCGAATTGAGTTCTGGAAATTTCTTTCTTTTTATTACCTATGTTTGCAGAGTTGTAAGAACCTTATGAATCCCTTTAAGAATTCCCTCGTATGAAGATCTTAGAACATAAGAAAAATCTCTCACAAGTTTGAGAATATAGAAGACTTTTGGCTTTGAGCAAATTCTCTGATAAGTCGTTGGTTTTTGCCATCTTTACTTAAAACGANTTTGAAGCTTTCAGTTATGAACATGTGAATCGAAAAATTTAATAACAGATTTAGGCTTAAAGTGAAATTTTAGCAAAAATTTTTAGATTTCTGTGGAGAAATTATAATTTTGCGCGATTTACAGCAAGGCATTTTTAATTTAAAATATTTTTACTAAACTAAAAATTTAAAATATTCTTAATCTAAAAATAAAGGAGGAATGAAAAATGATAATTAATTTTTTTGGTTTTGGCGTAAAAAGGATTTTTAAGAGAGGTCTTTATGCGAGTCCTGTTTTACTTTTGGCTATTGTTAGTTTCTCGTTTTTTTCTTGCGCACCATCTATAAAGTTTCAACAGCTGAAACCAGCCAAATTTGATATAGGAAAAGAACCTAGCTTTGTTTTAGGACAAGTCAAAATATCTTCTCAACTTGATCTGGTGAAACCTGAAAGGGAAAGGGGTGGTATTTTAGGGGCGATTGTAGAAATAACCGAGGAGATGGTTCAATCATATTTTGCTTCCGAAGAGCTTCGTAGGAAACTTGAAGCAGCTATGCAAAGAGAAATCGCTAACAATAAATTCGGCTCATATAAGTTTCAGGGAGCAAAATACAGAATTGATTTTTCAGGTAGCTTTTACGTCCAAGACAAAACCGAAAGACGAGAGGAAGAAATAAGAGAAGGGAATAATGTTAGGAAAGAAGTCTATTACGATGTGATGCGAACATACGAGATGGAATTGATTTATACNCTGGTCAGACAAGATGACGGTGTAGTTATAGGGTCAAGCTCTCANAGAAAACAGGAATCACAATTGCAGACGGGGCCTTCACCCACAGATGCTGCGAAGGGATTTGAAAACTGGACAAAAGTTGGAGAAAAAATGATTGTCAGCCTTGTGCAAAATGTTATGCGCGAAATACTCCCCTACTATGAAACCGTAAAAAGGAAATTACGCAAAGGAGGTTCTAAAGAATTGAAAGAAGCCGTAAAGCTAGCAGAGAANGGCGATTTGGAATCAGCAGTTCAAATATGGAAAAGGGTCCTAGAAAACTCAGAAAAATACTCACGTGAAGACCGNGCAGCTGCTCTATATAATCTNGGAGTTTATTATGAGGTAAAAGATGATGTCAGCTCTGCCCTTCAATCTTACGAGACCTGCGAAAAAGAATTTGCTGATAAATGGTGTAAAGAAGGAATAAAGAGAGTAAAAGATAGGGAAATGGAACTCAAACGCCTACAACAACAAACATTATAATAATACTACTAATAAATAATACTTACTCAATATTATAATACCTTTTGAACTGTTGATTATATTTTGCTCATGCTGTTTTTGAAAATACTTATCTGCTTTTGAAAATTCTTACTCTTTTTCTTGATATGTTTAAATCACAAGAAGAAATTGAAGGAATGTTTGTTCAGTTCGTCTGTATCCAAACCCCACGAAAATATACGGAAGAAGAGAAAAAAGAATTTATATCATCGCTAATATCAGAAGAATTTTTTACGACTACATACTCAACTGACGGATTGAGAAAAGATTGTAATATTTTGCTTTTCCATATGCACAGAGACCTTGATAAACTTGCAAAAAGAACCTCATCTATTATGAGAACATCACTAGGGCTCAAAAGTTCAATCTCAAACATTTTCACCGGGATGATGAGGAAATCTCAATATAGTTCAAGAATACCTATTGAAGATTATGCCATTATAGGGAATTCAACAAAAGGAAAATATCTTGTTGTCTATCCATTCGTTAAAACTACGGATTGGTACCTTACCGAATTTGAAAAAAGAAAAGAAATGATGATGGAGCATGTGAGAGTAGGGCACAAGTATAAAGAAGTCAAACAGCTTCTTGCTTACTCTTTCGGAATAGATGACCAAGAATTTATAGTCGCGTATGAAACNGATGACCTCAAAGTTTTTCAGGACCTTGTTATGGAATTGAGAGGAACTCTTGCAAGAAAATACACTCTCCAAGATACTCCTATAATTACTGCAATATATACAGAACCAGAAAATCTTCTCTAATATACTTATCCAAAAAATCTTTTCTAATGTAAATATAAATATACTTATAAATATACTTAACTATTATTACTTAACTATTATAATAATATACTATCAAAATTTACGTTATAAGCTTCTTATTATTTGTATAAGGTAAATTTACAATTTTTTATTTTTTGGAAACATAGTAATTTCAATTATTCTTTGGATTAAAATTTTATTTACTGATNATGAATGTTGGGAATGAGGAAAGTATTTCTGAAAACGTAGGTGTTGTACTTGGAACGAAACCCGCAAATCCATCTGAGTTTTTCATAGCTGTAAAAAGAGATTTTCCATTACAGCTTGATGATACTGTTTGGACGGAAACGCAAATAAAATTACCGGACGGAATTTCAGAGAGTCAAACCATAAGGTTCTATGGAATTGTGGATTCGGTTGAGAGAAGCTATGAAGGTCTTGAATATGACTCGGATATGTATTACATAAGTAATATACCAGTTGAAGAAAGATATGTTGCTCGTGTTAAGATAACGAAGATAGAGCCAGAGATTTTGGTTCCACCGAGACCTAATGCTCCTGTTTTTCTCGCAAGNGGGGAGGACTTTCGCAAAGCAATAGGAGCAGATACTATGAAGAGGAAAATCCCGGCTGGACTTTCTCTTGCGCAAGATGAGGTAGTTTATATAGACCTTGATTTTGTGGATGGTGAAAAAGGAGCCCACATTTCTATATCAGGAATTTCCGGAGTCGCGACAAAAACATCGTACGGTATGTTTTTACTTCACGAGATAATGAGAGAAAGTAAAAGAAGTCACGGGGAGAGCCCAAAATATGCAGCGATAATATTCAATGTAAAAGGTGAAGATCTCCTTTTTATAGATAAACCTAATAAAAAATTTTATGACCAAAATTCAGATGAGGANAGAAAAAAATGGAAGAAAATATCGGAGCAAATATANAAGGATTTTATAGAGAAAAGAAAGGGATTTTCTGTTTTTGATGTGAAATTTTTCGCTCCACCAAAAAAGAATTTATCTANTTTACGACCAGACGTTTCTCAGAAANNAGAATCAGAAGTTGAAACATTCGCTCTTACATTTTTTGATTTTGCAAAATATAATCTCATAAAATATTGCTTAAACGAAGATGATAGCGATAATTTGAAAGCTCTTGTNGAAACTGTTGCAGAATATCTTTCGCGAAAAGTAGAAGATTTAGAAAATAAAATAAAAAATGGGAGTATAAAATTCGAGGAACTTGATGGCTCAATATATATTTCTGACAGAAAAATAGGAGACCTAAATGATTTTCTTCAATATCTTGAAAAAGTATGGGATAATCCAAAAGATGAGCTTTTCCAGAAGATAAGGTATTATAATCATCCGACTTTTAATGCTTTCATCAGGCGTGTAAAAAACTTTGCCACATATGTAGGGCACATAATAACCCATCGCGCAGCACTACATAATTCAGGGGGAGAAGGAGTATTTCGTAAGATAATAAATATAAAACCGGGCAACATATACGTAATACATATAGGAAATCTTCAAGAGCCAGCGCAAAGATTTTTGGTTGGTTCAATCCTTTCAAGAATATTTGAGGAGCAGGAAAGAGGAACTGAAAGAAAAGTTATTGTATTCCTTGATGAATTATCAAAATATGCTCCGCGTGAGGGAACTTCTCCTATAAAATCTGTCCTTGAAGATATAGCAGAAAGAGGTAGAAGCTTAGGGATAATTCTTATAGGTGCTCAGCAAAGTGCAAGAACAGTTAGTAAAAAAATAANAATGAACTCATCCGTTAAAGTTGTTGGAAGAATGTCCCCAGAAGAGGTTCATTCACCAGAATANGAGTTTTTATCAGATGAGATGAAAAAGCGCCTCACTGTTTTTCAGCCGGGAAGACTTATTTTGTATCAGCCATCTGTTTTCGCTCCGTTACCTATCAAATTCCCTTTACCATTTTGGGCAACAAGATTTTCAGAAGTCGCAGAAGATATATCAAAATTCGAAAATATGGAACAAAAAATTATAATAAAAGAAAAAGAGGAGGATATTTTCTGATGGTAAAATTGGGAGATAAAGTACCTGATTTTGAGGGAGTTCTAACCTCTGGGGAAAAACTAAATTCAAAAAATCTTTTGGGAAAATGGACTGTTCTTTTCTTTTTCCCGAAAGCTTTTACTCCGGGTTGCACAAATGAGGTATGNAGCATAAATGATAATATTGAAAATCTGAAAAAACTTGGAGTTGAAATCTTTGGTATAAGTAAAGATAAACTTTCAACACAGAAAAAGTTTAAGGAAAAATACAATCTAAAATACGAACTTATCGCAGATGAATCAGGAGATATAATAAGAAGTTTTGGAATAAGCAAGAAAACAGGTTCTGCTGAAAGAAAAACCTTTATAATAAATTCAGAAGGGAAAGTGGTATATATCTTTGNAAAAGTAGATGTAAAAAATCATGGGAAAGAGATTGAAAAAGCTTTGCATTTGCTTCTTGGTAGTCGCAGTAGCACAAGCNGATAAAAATTTCTTATGGATTTGGGTCAGTGCAGAAGGAGGCCATACTTGCGCAATTGAAAGGCAAAAAAATAAACTTTTCTGTTGGGGAGATAACTCACAAGAGCAAGTAGCTCCAAAAGAAAAGATTAGCAAAGTTGAAAAACCAAAAGAGATCTTGGAAGGTATCATATATGTTGATACTGGAGGATATCATACTTGTGCCATAAATTCAAAAAATGAACTCTTCTGCTGGGGGAACAACTGGATGGGACAAATTGGGAACGGTACAACAAGTGTTTCTCCTTTATCTCCAACGAAGGTTATGGATGATGTTTCCTTGGTTTCTTTGGGTGGTGCTCATACCTGTGCCTTGAAGAAAAAAAATAAAACCTTGTGGTGTTGGGGTAGGGGACTTGATGGACAGATAGGGGTTGGACAAGGGATTTTTCCCAAGCCTACTCTTGTTATGGCAGATTTAGTTTATGTATCATCNGGGTGGGCTCATACGTGTGCTATAAAAGAAGATAGAACTCTGTGGTGNTGGGGAAAAAATATTTATGGGCAAATTGGAAATTTACAATTTGATACATTGTCGGAAGGAAGGAAAAGAGAAAATGTTCTATCTCCTACTAAAGTTTTATCTGGTGTTAAAATGGTCTCTTGTGGTGGTTATCATACCTGTGTAATAAAGGAGGAAGATAATTCTCTTTGGTGTTGGGGTGATACGAGATTCGGTCAAGTTAAAAAGTCCTCTGCTGAATATTTGCCAAGTCCTAATTTAATCATGAAANATATAGCTTACGTTTCTGCGGGTGGGAGGCACACCTGCGCAGTTGATTTGAATAACTCTCTTTTCTGCTGGGGAGATAACTCATTTGGACAAATAGGAAAATTTTTTGATGAGAAAATTATAGGAGAACCAGTAAAAGTTATGGATGGTGTGAAGATTGTTTCGTCAGGATGGGACCACACTTGCGCTTTGAAAATTGATGGGAATATAATCTGTTGGGGAAGGAACGACAAAGGACAACTTGGAATATTTGGAAATTAATGCTTTATTCCTGTCCTTTTTTCTTTTCTTTTCTTTGTTTTTTTCTTTTAGTTTATTTTTCTTCTTTTTTAGTTTATAGGGTAGTTCCTTATGATATCCATCACCTTTAAAGATATTATTTCAGATACACTTTTGGGAATTACAAATTTTGAAAATTTTGTTTTACCTGATATCTCGTAAGCTAAGTTGAGAAAATCTTTTGTTCCTCTTTCGAACCATTTTATAACATCTATTCCGAGTATTTCTCCACTCTTTTTTAATCTCATAATGGAGGCTGTTATGTGAAAAGTCCAAATAAGTTGTTTTATTAGTATCCTTAATTGCTCCAGATGAGATATTCTATTTATGACTTCTGGCAAATATTTCCTCGCAAATCCAACATGCTTTGCCTCATCTTTTGCTATGTATTCAAGAAGTCCTTTCAATATTGGTTCATGAAAACACTCTTTCAGGGCTGTGAAAAGATAGTAAGCTACTGTTTCGGTGAGAAGGTGCAAACCTACCATTTTAAGAGCGATAGAGTCTGTTCTGAGAACATCATCAAGGATACATCTTGAATTCGGGTCNATCTCGGGTATTGGTCCTAAAAGAGCGAGATATTTCTGATAAGCTGTTACATGTTTTGCTTCTTCTATTACTTGTGCGGATAGAACTTTCTTTGCGTCAATATCTTCTACCATGTTGAGTAATTGNCCCGCAACTAGCATTGCGACAATCTCTCCATAATATATTATTGAAAGAATTTTTAGTAATGCTTCTTTTTCATCTTCCGAAATTTTTGGTTCTCCATATTTTTTAATAAGTGTGTTGAAAACTTCCGTATCGTCCCAGAAGTGTTTTTTTGATAGCTCATATGATTTATCTAAAAGAGGATATTTTATTTTTACATTCTCATAAGAGTATGGATCAAAGTTTATTTTTGGTATGAACTTTGAAAGCTTTATTTTTGCCTTTGCCATCTTGTATCCGACTTTTTCTATNGCTTCTCCTACTATCTTCTCTAATCCAACCATACATTAATATTTTAATAATTTTACTGACTGGAAGGTAGTTTTNAAAAAAATTTTTTGTTAAATAAAAGATTTTTTCGCTTTTGTTTCACGCCCTTTCATAGCTATTGAAAACTTGTGGATTTATCTCTCACGTTGAAACTAATATCTCTTGGGGTAATTTGCAAAATCTTGTAAAAAGACTTTTAACTTCATTTGAATTAAGCTATTATGATATAATGAATATCAGGTGNTTNTGATAAGAAAATAANCAAAAATCGTTTTTGNAAAACAAAAAAAATAAAAACTGATTAATCTTAAAGGTATGAAGAAAACAAATANGGGGACATTAATTTATGATAAGGGTGAGACTATTATAAGGGAAGGTGAGANNGATAAAGCTATTTTCTTCCTTATATCGGGTAAGATTGGTGTCTATAAAGGAGATAAGTTGGTCGCTTCTATATCTCAACCCAATTCTCCAATAGGAGAAATAAGCGCGATATTAGATACTCCCCGGACTGCAACTTGTATAGCTTTGGAGGAATCAGAGTTAGTAGTATATAAAGGTGGGATAGATGAGATAATAACAAAATTTCCTAAAACTGCAAAAGCTATTATAAAAAACCTTGCGGAGCGACTCGTAAAATCTACCTCTCACATATCATATAGCGAAAGTGGGGATTCACTCAACAGCCCTCATACTCTCAAACATGAATCAGTACCATCTTCTGGTAGTTC
>AWOA01000072.1 GCA_000494225.1 Candidatus Calescibacterium nevadense OTU 1 | reverse complement strand
ATATTCCATTTTGAATACATATCGATTTTCTTATTAATAGCAATAGTTGTAACAATAGCTATTGGAATGAGATTTAAAGAAAAAGAATAGGAAAGGAAAGTAAAGAAAAGTAAATTTATGATAGGACCGAGTGAATATATATTAGTTGGCCTAATTTTGTTCATAATAGGAATATCAGGGGTTATTTTGAGAAGAAACATAATTTTCATTCTCATATCGCTTGAAGTAGCTGTAAATGGGATATTCCTTGTTTTTTTTGGTGCAGGCTTGAAATGGGGAGCATTATCACATGCTATGATACTCATACTTATAGCAATAGCAGCAGTTGAAGCCGCTGTGGGTCTTGCTCTTGCAATAGCTGTTTTCAGAACCGTGAAAAATGTTAACTCAGATGAACTATCAAAACTCAAAAGTTAAATGAAATGAGAAAGAAAAATAAAAAAGAAAAAGAGCAAAAAAGATGAAACAAGGTAAAGAAAAAAAAGCTGAAGCAGAATACCAAAAAATGAAAAGAAAAAAGGAGGTAAGGGAAAAATGGAAATTGTAATAATAATTTCTCCACTCGTTGGGGCAATCTTAAACCTTCTTTTATTGGGATACGAAAAAATTAAAAAAGCCGAATCAGAACATCTGAACTTCCTCAAAGCAATATCTGGTACAGTAGCGTGCTCTTCAATCCTTCTTTCCTTCGTCGTGTCATTGATGATATTTGGGCAAGAAAGCAAAAAATTAGATTTCCTTTTGTGGATACCCATTGAAGGTTACGAGATAAAATTTTCTGCAATATTTGATGAACTCTCAAAAACAGCGCTTTTGTATGTCACTGGTGTATCATCCTTAATCCACATATATTCAGTAGGATATATGGCACATGATAGAGGATTCATAAGGTATTTTATGCTCCTTAATCTTTTTGTCTTTTTTATGATACAAATCGTCGTTGCCGAAAATCTCGTTCAGCTCTTTCTTGGATGGGAAGGGGTTGGGCTCTGCTCATACCTTCTCATAGGTTTCTGGTATTCAGTTTATGAAAACGCAAGAGCAGGCTTCAAAGCTTTCATAACAAATAGAATCGGAGACTTCGGTTTCATAGTCGGGATAGTTCTATTCTTGATATACACAGGTGGACTGAGCTTTGATAACAAAGTTCCACAAGACAAAGTTTTTGAAGTTGCGTTTTTCCTTTTTATGGGGGCGATGGGAAAAAGCGCGCAAGGTCCTCTTTGGCTATGGTTGCCAGACGCAATGAGAGGTCCCACACCAGTTTCTGCTCTCATACATGCAGCCACCATGGTAACAGCAGGAGTCTATATGGTCGTAAGAATTGGAAATNTATTTGGTGCAGTAGATCCATCTCAACTAGTGTTCTGGGTTGGAATAATAACATCAATAATTATGGGATTTTTCGGCTTGTTTGAAAGAGATATAAAAAGAATATTGGCTTTTTCAACTTTATCTCAACTTGGACTTATGTTCGCAGGAGCATCCGCTATACCATATACTGGAATTTTCCATGTTTTTGAACACAGCTTTTTCAAGGCAGCTTTGTTCCTTATCTCAGGAATACTTATGCACGAATTTGATAACGAAACAGATATATGGAAATTGAGAGAAAGAAAACCAGCTCAAAAAGGTATGATGCTATCTTACTTTGGATTTTTGATATGCTCACTCGCCATGAGCGGAGTTTTCCCTCTCTCAGGATTTTGGTCAAAAGAATCTATAATAGCAGCAGTATCAGAAAAATTTGGTACCACCGGCCAAATCTTGATGATTATCGCATCATTCATAACACCCCTTTATATGATGAGAGCATTCTTCGTTGTATTTGGAGGCCAGAAAATAAAATTTTCTNTCTCACCAAAACATGAAGGCGGTGGATTGATGTTCTGGCCAGTATTTNTACTCGTAATTTTGAGCATAGTAGGAGGAATTTTTAATGTAGGAGAATGGCTCGGGGAAAAATATGGATATTCCAAAGAACAACATCATGCAGGTCCGAGCCCAATATTAGTTCATGCAATAGTGTTTTCAGCAATAGTATTGGCCTATCTTATCTGGGGTAAAGGGAAGGAATTCGTAAAAGAAGAAGGCACAGGTAAAATTATGTGGAGAAAACTTTATCTGAATGAGATAGAAGAGAGAACTTTTATAGGGAGCGCAGTTGTTCTTATGAAAATATGCTACTCATTCGTAGAAAGAATAATCATTGAAGGAATATATGCCCTTACTGCGGNTATATCTCGTGCNTTCGGAGCTATAATCTCTTTACTGCAAGGTGGAGAACCAGCAAAGATAATTCTTCTACTTTTGGTAGGGATTGTAATTGCTTTGATTTTGATCTGAAACAAAATGAGTTGAAGCAAAAGAAAAAAATAAGGAGAATAAAAGAGAAGGAGGACAAAAACAAATATGGATGCAGTAAAAATTACAATTCTGATTCCGTTTTTAGGTGTTTTGGTCTCATTATTTTTGAGGTCAATATGGGTCGGAGTTATTTTTTCATTTTTGACTTTCGTCTCTTCTTTATTTATAAGGACTGGCTATCTTGGTCAGATAAATTTGGCAGAAAAATTAGGACTGACCTTATCTTTGCAAACTGACGGACTTAATATACTGCTTATATGGCTTACAACCGGACTTACNTTTCTTGTATTTTTGTATGGCATAGTAGAAAAAAGAGAGAGAAAAGATGAATATACATTTNTGTTCCTACTACTTGAAGCTTTACTTTTACCAGCNTTCACAACGAAAAATCTTCTTGCATTTTACTTTTTCTTCGANGCGATTTTGATCCCGATGTTTTTCATCATAGGAATATGGGGNACAGGGAACAAAGTTTATGCCGCTTATAAGTTCATTTTGTTCACATTTTTTGGAAGCATATTTTTCCTCATTTCTGTTGTGTTCTTAGCAAAAGAGTTCTACGCAACACAAGGAAAAATTTCACTTGAGCTTGAAGATTTAATTTCAATATCACAAAACTTATCTTTTAGCACAAAAATTCTTTTATTTTTAGGTTTCTTCGTAGCTTTCGCCGTAAAAATGCCGCTCGTTCCACTACATGTATGGCTTCCTGATGCTCACACAGAAGCACCGACCGGCGGAAGCGTAATCCTTGCTGGGATCTTACTAAAACTCGGATCATACGCATTTTTAAGATTTGCAGTCCCTATTTTCCCCGATGTCATAAAGGAATATTGGTTTTGGATTTCTCTGATAGGAGTTTTAGGAATAGTTTTCGGAGCTATACTAGCTTTATCCCAAGAAGATATGAAAAGGCTTATAGCTTATTCGTCTGTTTCGCATATGGGATACGTGATGTTGGGTTCTGTTGCAATGGTACAAGATAAAATAACATATGAGGGTCTTCAAGGAGCAATACTACAAATGATAAATCACGCAATAGCAACAGGAGGCCTCTTTTTCGTGGTTGGAATGATATACGAAAGAACTCATACAAGAATGATAAAAGATTACAGTGGAATCGCAAATAAAGTACCATTCCTAACATTTTTCTTTTTTACATTTGCTCTATCATCCATAGGTTTTCCNTCAACAGGTGGATTTGTTGGNGAACTGCTTGTGATTATTGGAGCTATAAAGGCAAGTAAAATCATAGGAATAATAACAGCATCAGGNGCGATTTTCTCAGCAGGATACATGCTTTACCTTGCCTTGAGAGTATTTTTTGGTCCTGAAAAACATTCCGAAAAGTTAAAGCACATAGAAGATATAAACAAAGTAGAATTTTTTGTCCTTCTATGTCTTGCAATTTTTGTTTTTGCAATAGGAATATATCCAAAACCATTTATGGAAATAATAAAAGGGGGGATTGATTTCGTATGGAGCAAGTTGCAAATACAATAGAATTAAAAAGTATTTTAGAAAGTTGGGGAGTATTTATTTTCAGCTCTGCAATATCAATTTTGGGACTTATATTAAGCAGAATTTTCAAAAACTACCTNATATCNTGGATATCAGGTGGCGCATCTTTATTTTCTCTCATCATATACTCAATTTTTGGGAAGATAGTTCAAGAACCATTTGGAGTAATTATAACAGACAAAATACTTTTTACATCCTGCCTTATAATATCCATACTTGGAATAGTTTCATTATTTGTTTCTTTTGGGGAACTCTCGGCAAAAGAAAAATTATATCCTGAATACTTCTTTTTCTTACCCTTAGCTTCAATAGGAGGCATAATTATGACAAGCTCAAAAGATTTTCTCACTCTTTTCATTTCAAAAGAGATTTTATCCTTCCCAATTTATGCAATGATTTATGCCTTGCGAGACAGATTCGGGGTAGAGTCTGCTTTCAAATACTTTGTATCAAGTGCGGTCCTCTCACTATTCTATCTTTTAGGGTTAGGACTAATATTTGCTTCATCTGGAAACATAGCAATAACAGAACCTCAGGGAATTCTGGGACTTTTGGGTTTATACCTTATTTTATTTGATTTATTTTTCAAAGCGGGAATAGCTCCCTTTCACTTTTGGGTTCCTGATGTATATCAAGGAGCTCCATCATCAACAGTGGTTTTTGCAGGATCAGTTGTAAAATTTTCTTCATTTTTAGCGATAATGAGAATATTTGACCTAACAAAACAAATTCAAACTCCACTTCTTGAAGTTGCGGTTATTCTTTCTGTAATAGTAGGAATTTTCCCTGCCCTTGTGCAGAAAGAGTTAAAAAGGCTCATTGCATACTCATCTATATCCCACGCAGGCTTCATATCTTTAATTTTGTTCGGAATAGGAAATGAAGAATTCAAAAACTTCTTTATCTTTTATCTTGCGACATACTCCATAGCATTCGCTGGAGCTTTCTCAATACTTTCCTTGTTCAAAAATACACTTATAAATGTTGAAGATATTTCAGGTTTTTCAAGGGCNCACAGATTTTTTGCTACAATGCTTACCATATTTTTCATATCTTTTGCGGGATTACCCCCACTTGCAGGTTTCCAGGGCAAATATTTTGCCTTCATTACAGCTTTATCAGCAGGGAAAATTTTACTTGTAGTAATATCAGCAGCAGCAAGTATAGCATCACTTTATTTTTATTTCTTGCCTTTGATAAAAAGCTTTATTGAAGAACCAAAAACAAAAGCTGGCTTTGAATTTTCTATAAATCCGGCAGTAGGATTGATAACCTTACTCCTTTCTGCAATAACAATATATTTTGGGATAAGACCTCACGATTTGATTATATTGCTTGAAGGAATTCCTTTATCTTTTTAAAATCTTCCTGCAAAACTTCCATATACGCTGGATTCCTTATAATAAAAGCCGGATGGAAAGTTACGAAAACAGCAAAATCACTTCTTGTGTAAAAGTTCCCNCGAAGTTCAGAAATTTTTTCATCTNTATCAAGTAGAACCTTCGCGGCAGGCGCACCNAGAGCAACAACAAGTTTCGGTTTGATAACGTCTAACTCCTCAAAAAGATAANGAGAACAAGTCTCCATCTCCTTTTTATCAGGAGTTCTATTCTGAGGCGGTCTNCATCTGACAACATTGGTTATGAAAACATCTTCTCTCTTCATCGCCAAAATATCTTCTATCAGTTTATTGAGAAGCTTACCCGACTTTCCAACAAAAGGTTTTCCCCTTTTATCTTCATCATATCCCGGAGCTTCCCCTACAAAAACAACATAAGAATTCGGATTACCATCCCCTGGAACAGCATTTGTCCTTCCCTTGTGCAATTCACAATCTCTACAGCGTTTTATCCTCTCTGCTATCTCCTTTATTACTTTTGATTTTTCCTCATGAATCGCAGTATAGGGTTCAGGTAACTTTGAACATTCGCGAATTATAGACTCAAAAATAGATACCTTATGTTTTTTTTCACCATTAATACTCTTTTTTAGTTCGGAACCCGTTAATTCTCCGGGACTAATTTTATCATAATTATTTTTTTTCTCCTCTACTACAAAACAAACATTACCTATACATTCATCAATAAAATTGAAAAAATCTTCCAAATCAGAAAAAATGTTGGAAGTTTTCTTTTCCATGACAATAAAAATTTAAGGGGAAAAATCTAAATTTGAAGTTATACGATTTGGTATCAAAATTGGAATCAAAAAACAATTAGGGTCAAAAATANGCTCAAAAACCGAATCATATTTTTAATTTTTTTCGTTTTTTTAGTTCAGAATTAGTGCATAACTACTATAAGGAAAATTAGTTTTATGTTATTAGCACCAACATGCCAGAAACCATAATAGAAGCACAAGGAATCTCAAAGAGCTTCCCCTATGGTAAAAATGGTAAAATAGAAGTTATATCCCCCATTGATATCAAAATATATGAAGATGATTTCTTGGTTATTCTTGGTCAATCAGGAGCGGGTAAATCAACACTTCTGAGAATAATGAGTGGTATAGAGAGGCCTTCAACAGGAAAAGTTCTTTATAGAGGGAGAGATATTTTTGAAATCAAACCCAAAGTAGGATTTGTTTTTCAAACATTCGCCCTACTACCTTGGCTCACCGTTTTAGAGAATGTCCTTTTAGCAATTGANCCAAATTTAGATGAGAAAGAAAGAGAGAAAAAGGCATTAGAGGTATTAGATATGGTAGGATTAGATGGATTTGAAAACGCCTTACCAAAAGAACTATCTGGTGGGATGAAACAAAGAGTAGGAATAGCCAGAGCAATCGCAGCAGATCCGGAAGTTCTCTTTATGGACGAACCTTTTTCAAATTTAGATGTCCTCACAGCCGAAGCTTTGAGAAGAGACTTCATAGAAATGCTCGCAACAAAAAAAATTAGGATCAAAGCCTGCGTCCTTGTAACACATAACATAGAGGAATCAATAATNTTAGGAAAAAGAATTATAATTCTGAGCAAAAATCCAGCAAAAATAATCTCAAATATAAATATTGAACTTCCATATCCAAGAAACATAAAAGAACTTCAAGATCTTGTAGATAAAATTCACACAATAATATCTGAAAACGTAAGAGAAACTCCAATAATAAAAAAGAAAGTAAAGTATATAAGGTTGCCGGATGTCGGTCCGACAAGCATAATAGGTCTCCTTGACATACTTACAGATGTCTTTGCCGAAAATGAAAAAATAAATATCTTTGAGATCTCACAAAAATTTATGTTAGACGTTGATGACCTATATCCTATTTTAGAAGCGGCACAGATCCTCAATTTTATTGAGGTAAAGGAAGGAGATGTTATAATAACGGAAATAGGAAAAGAATTCGCAAGAGCTGATCCCGTAAGACAAAAAGAAATTTTTGCAAAAGTTCTGACTGAAAATGTCCCACTCGCAAAAGAAATAGTAAGCATACTATCAGCCAAAAATAATAAAAGAGTAAAAGCAGATTTATTCTATGACATACTGAAAGAACACTTTTCAAAAGAAGAAGCTAAAAAACAATTTGANATTATAATAACTTGGGGAAGATATGCAGAAATATTTGAATACAACGAAATAAAAAAAGAAATATATATACCGTAAGTAAGAAAAATTATTTAAGTATAAGAAAAATTATTTAAAATTTATCTCAAAATTTGCCGTATCGCTTCGGTTCCTTACTCCTGAAATCATTGAATTCCAGTTTCTGGAATTTGAAATTCGCCTTTCTCTAATCCTTCTCTTTTTAANTTCTCCAATTTACTTTTTGCTAACTCAATTTCTTTTTCAAGGTTTTCAATGATTTTCTTTGCCTTGATTTCAAATTTCCTTACTTGAGATATTTTAGCCTCCTGCAAAAGTTTGTTCAATCTCTCCCAATCTTCAGGGGAATACTCCTTTAAATCTTCTATCTCTTTTAGTTTTTTCTCAACTTCAAATATATCTTTTTCGCCACCTTTTGAACAGGAAAAAAGATATGAGGAGAAANTAAAAATAATCAGTCCCAAAAAAAACAATCTTTTAAATTTAAAAGTTTTGTTGAACTTGCACATTCTGATCTCACTATATAGCATCTTCTCCGGTCTCACCTGTTCTTATTCTTATAGCTTGCTCTATTGGATATATAAATATTTTACCATCTCCGACTTTCCCAGTTTTTGCGGAATCAATTATAGCTTTCACGACTTTTTCAACCATATCATCAGGAATAACAACCTCTATTTTCACCTTTGGTAAGAAATCCACAACATACTCTGCTCCTCTGTAAAGCTCTGTATGTCCCTTCTGCCTACCAAAACCCCTAACCTCACTTACTGTCATACCCGCCACACCTATTGCTGTGAGAGCATCTTTTACCTCATCAAGCCTAAAAGGTTTTATTATAGCTTCCACTTTCTTCATAAACTTTTACACCTCCTTTTCTTTTCTTTACCACTTATGTAATTTCTATTTTAAACATTTTATAAAATTTTTCTTTCTTATTTATTTGCTATCTTATTTATTTGCTATTTATTTACAAGTTAAAGGCTTTCTCACCGTGCTGAGATGAGTCAAGACCTTCCTCTTCCTCATCCTCACGCACACGAAGACCCACCAACACATCTAATACCTTCGCTATAATGAAGGTTATAACAAAAGAGTATATCAAAGGAACAACGACTGAAATAAGCTGAATAATAGGTTGTTTGGAACTTCCATAAAAAAGGCCNGCAGCATTATTCACAGATGGATCCGCAAAAAATCCAGTCAATATAGCTCCTATGGCTCCGCTTACTCCATGAATACCGAATACATCAAGAGCATCATCCCAGGGGAAAAACTTCTTCACAACAACTACCGCGATATAAGATAAAACCGCACAAGCAAAGCCTATAAATAAAGCTCCTCCAATATTAACAAATCCAGCTGCCGGAGTTATTCCAACAAGACCTGCAAGAAGTCCAGACATAGCTCCCAACATGGTCGGTTTTTTCCTATGGCCCCACTCAATAACCATCCATACCACCGCTCCAAAAGACGCAGCGGTATTAGTATTCAAAAGAGCAACTCCTGCGAGACCGGATGCAGAAAGAGCACTCCCTGCGTTAAATCCAAACCAACCAACAAGCAAAAGAGCACCTCCCAAAAGAACCAAAGGCATCTGTGAAGGCAAAATTCCTTCCTCCTTTCTTCTACCAAGAACAAGAGCTAATGCAATCGCTGATATACCTGCGTTTAAATGGACAACTGTTCCACCAGCAAAATCAAGAGCACCAAGCTTGNCTAAAAAACCACCACCCCACACCCAGTGAGCAATAGGAGAATAAACAAAAGTTACCCACAAAATTGAAAACAAAAACCAAGCGGAAAACTTCATTCTCTCCACCACTGCCCCAGAAATAAGAGCAGTAGTTATAGCTGCAAATGTGAGCTGAAAAGCACAAAAAACAAACTCCGGGATAGTTCCAGAAACACTATTTACCCCTACACCATTCATAAAAAACTTCTCAAAACTACCTATTATACCCCAATTTGATTGCCCAAAAGAAAGAGAATACGCCCACAGGACCCAGACAATACTAACGATAAAATATGTTCCTGCGTTCATCATAAGGGTATTGATTATACTTTTTGCCCTTGTGAGCCCTCCATAAAAGAGAGCAAGAGCAGGTAAAGTCATCAATGCTACAAGCCCAGTTGCAACTATGATCCAAGCGGTATCTCCCTGGTTTATTTGGTTTACTACTTCCTCTTCCATCGTCATTCACCTCCATCTTTTTTATTTTTTTGTTTGATAAAAGAGAAAATTTCTCTTATAAATCTATCCGCATTCGTCCAAATGAACCTTATCTCTGGAGATAAGAAGAATTTCATCTCAATCGTTTGCACAACAAAAATACCCTTCAAATCACCATTTTCAACAATAGGTATAGCAAGGAAAGATTGATATTTCTCTTCACCCGAACCAGGAACATAGTAGAAATCTGGATGTTTAAAAGGTTCTTTGACAGAGATAGGTTTCATCTCCCTTGCACATTTACCAACAAGACCTCTCGTTATAGGAATTCTTGTCCCCCAACTTGATTTATCTAAACCATAGCTACACCAAAGAATAAGCTCTTTTTTGGAATCGTCGTATATATAAATTGTTACAACATCAACTTTCAAAAAATGAGCTATATCTTTTCAGCTTTAAAAATAACCTGTCTTTGTCCATAACCTTTTCCAAAAAATCACCTATTTTGACATTATTTTTCATTTCAAATTTGTGTATATTCAACATCTCCATCACTCTTTACCTCCTTTCAAATCTATATCAACATCAAGCTGTAATGTCCAAAGCCAACCCTCCGGGACACCTGCTGCCTCCTTGTCAAAAAAGAAAACNGGTCCTGTAAGCAAACCGATAGTCGGAGTTATGAAAAAATATACTCCACCTCCCCAAGCACCAAGACTGTGTTCTCCTGACATAATGTCAGCAGTAAAAATTATCTTGTCTATAATAGGAACATCTATCGGATAAGAAAACCAACCAGCAAGGAAACCAAAATTATTTTCTTTCCCATCAGAAGATAAAAATAAAGTTTTTTCAAGCCCATAATAAGCTCCNACTTGAATTATCCCCAAATATTTCAAAGCTCCCCAATCTTCANGCATAGTTTTCCCAAGCATAAAATACAGTATGTTTTGGTTATTCACTTTACTTTCAAAACCAAGNTTGAAAATGCCAAACGACCAGCCAGGCTGACCGGTGAAAAATGTATCCTCTGGAGTTCCAATTTTTGTATTAAGAAGCAGAGGGAAAACTTTTTTTCCATCTTTTTCCCAAGGAGATGGTAATAATAAATCAAACCCGAATTCCCAGTTGAGTTCCTTCAAAGGCAAAAGACCAATCGTCAAACCAGTAGTAATNGGAAAAAGAGTTTTGTGATTAAAATAAGTATCGTATGTTATATGTAGGACACCAAAAGGTTGAAGATATGGAGTAGAAGGAGCCCAGAAGGTTGTAGATGGTGTCGATTGAGCGGTCCCCATCATCGAGAACAAACCTAAGATAAAACCAACCGCTGCCGAAGCAAGCCTATAATATCCCCTTTTTATTTTTCCCATGTTTTTTTACCCCCTTTTTTGTTTTTTATTTTTGCTGCTGTCTTTTAAAAAATTTCTTTGAAGTCTCTAATCTCAACAGTTCATAACATCAACATAATCTTTTAAATCAGCTAATATTTAGAGTATCCCCTTATTAGATTTAGAGGATACTCTCTTTCGCTTTTATTTTTACGTAAGATTGCTCTTTATTTCACAGAATATTTCTAATATATCTAACAAGTCGCTCACTCAAATCAAATATCGTAGTAAGACATAAACTCCCACGGAGTTGGTCGAGCATAAAGTTCTTTTACTTCTTTTTCATATTTCCAGTCTATATACTCATCGATAAACTCCTTGGAAAATACCCCTCCTTTGAGCAAGAAATCATGGTCTTTTTTGAGTTCTTCAAGGGCTTCCTGCAAAGAAGAAGGTGTTTTTGGGACTTTTGCAAGAACCTCAGGTGGGAGCTTATATATGTTTGTATCAAATGGTTCCCCTGGGTTTATCTTCTTTTCTATACCATCAAGACCAGCCATAAGCATTGCAGCGAAAGCTAAATACATATTACATGATGGGTCAGGGAATCTTACCTCTATCCTCTTTGCTTTGGGAGAAGGTGAATACATAGGGATCCTCACAGCAGCGGACCTATTTCTCTGTGAGTAAGCAAGGTTTATAGGAGCTTCATATCCTGGGACAAGTCTTTTATACGAGTTAGTAGTGGGATTAGTTATTGCACAAAGAGCTCTACCATGGGTTATTATACCACCGATATACCACATNGCAAGTTCCGAAAGACCAGCATATTTTTCACCAGCAAAAAGAGGTTTGCCGTTCTTCCACAAGCTCTGGTGAGTGTGCATTCCCGAACCATNATCTCCAAAGATAGGTTTTGGCATGAATGTAGCGGTTTTGCCATGTTTTTTTGCAACATTCTTTATTACATATTTGAGCATAACCGCATTATCTGCCATCTCAACCAAAGGTCTGGCTTTTATATCTATCTCGCCTTGACCAGCAGTTGCAACCTCGTGATGATGAACTTCAACCTCTATTCCCATACCCTCAAGTATGATACAAATTTCATTCCTTATATCTGTGAGCGTATCGAAAGGTGGAGCTGGGAAATACCCTTCCTTATATCTTATCTTGTAACCTTTGGAGTTTTCGTCCCCGCTTCTCCATAATCCCTCTTCTGAGTCCAATTTATAGAAAGAATAATTCGGAGCTTCTCCAAAAGATACCGAATCGAAAATGAAGAACTCAAGCTCTGGACCAAAAAGGGTTGAATCTGCTATTCCCGTTTCTTTGAGATATTTTTCTGCTCTTTGAGCTATGTATCTTGTATCTTTATAATATGGTTCGTGAGTTATAGGGTTTTTAATATTTGCTATAACAGAAATAGTTTTCTCCTTGAAGAATGGATCAACAACTGCGGTTTTTGGGTCAGGAAATAAAAGCATATCAGATTCGTGGATTGATTGCCACATACGTATAGACGACCCGTCAAAACCAATACCTTCTTCTTCTATAATATCAACGGTTAATTTATCAGCAGGTAATGTCAGATGCTGTAAAAGTCCGAGNGGGTCTAAAAACTTTATATCAATAAACTTTGCATTTTCCACCTTGATGAACTCAATTAAGTCCTTTGCGTCTCGTGGTCTTTGATTTGACATACTATTATTTACCTCCTTCTTTTTTTCTTTTTTGTTCCTTTTTGTCATATTTTATTTTCTTATCACAGATTTTTTTTATTCTTTTTCTAGGTTTTTGTTTTTTTTATTTACTCTTTCCTTCAAAAATTATTTTCATCTTATATAGGGAAAAGTGTGCCAGGTTTTTTGTATAATAATTTTTACATTTTTGTTAAGATTCAGGATAAAAATGCAAAATTTTTACAATTTTGTTATCTTTTTTGTTAAATTTTAGGTATTTTTCTTCTTTTTGGAGAAAGTAATGCCATACTTTTTCATACGCCATTCAAGTTGTCTCCTTGAAATTCCAAGCTTTCTGGCAGCGTCAGATATATTCTTTGAATAAGACAGGACATGTTCAATTGCCCCCTTCTCTAACCTACGAACAATAAAAGAAAGATCAACCTCACCGGAACCACTAACTATATCTGTAATTTCTTTAAAACCAAGATGAGAACCTCCCGCATTTTTGGAAACTGATGATCCTACAAAAATCTCTTCTGTTTCGCTTTTTCTTTTTTTCATCACATAATCTCTGATATAATCTGGGATGTCATCGGGTGTAATTACAAGGTCAGAAGATGTTATAACAAGCCTTTCAACAAGATTTTCAAGTTCTCTCACATTACCATACCAATCATAATCTTCAAAAATTAGCATTGCACCTTTCGAGATGGAAATATTTTTTCCATATTTTTTATTGAATTTTTCAAGGAAAAAATCAACAAGAGGTCTTATATCTTCCTTTCTTTCACGGAGTGGGGGGATAAATATAGGNACAACATTTAACCTATAATATAGGTCTTCCCTGAATTTTCCTTCTCTCACAAGCTCTTCAAGATTTCTGTTTGTTGCAGCAATAATTCTAACATTGACTTTCTTTGTAGTTCCACCAATGGGTTCGATCTCTTTTGTCTGAATAACTCTGAGCAGTTTTGCCTGAAGAGAAGGAGGGAGATCACCTATTTCATCTAGAAAAATGGTTCCACCTTCTGCAAGTTCGAACTTCCCCTTCTTATCTGATATTGCTCCTGTGAAAGCACCTTTTTTATATCCGAAGAGCTCACTTTCGAGAAGATTTTCAGGTATAGCAGCACAGTTTATTTTCACAATTTGTTTTCCTCCTCTATATGAGTTCTCATGAATAAGATCAGCTATCAGCTCTTTCCCAACGCCACTCTCACCTCTTATGAGAACCGTAGCATCTGATTTTGCAACTTCAAGACAAAGCCTTATAACCTCTTCCATCTTCTTTGACCTGAAAATTATATTCCCGACTTTCTTTATGTCTGCCTTCTCTCTTGCCAAAATGAAAAAAGAGAACCCAATCATAGTCCCAACAATAGAAAGAAAATCCAACTTCATCTCAACTTCTGTATAATCAGATAATCCACTTATGAATCCCAAATCTCTTCCTTCAACCCTTATTGGAGAGACAATAATCTTGAGTTCCCGAAAATCTATTATATCTTTCCGAGGAGCTCTCATAATTTTTTTCTCTTTCTCCTCCCTCTCATCTTCTTTTGGTCTGAGGGAGCTTGAAAAATTCAGAATATATACAGATGGATTTATTATCCCCATTTCGGTCTCAATAACATGAAAAACCTGCTTCAAAATGCTGTCAAAAACACCATAAGATGAAAGTAGCTTTGAAATCCTTTCCANGGACGAAATATATTTCAAAAATTTTGAAGATTTCAAAAACTGTTTNTCCTGATTTGAGTTTGAGTAATCTATTCTATCCTCCACAAATAAAATAACCTAAATCACTATTCATTCAATTTTGAAAAATCTGTAAATGTTTTAGGGGCTTATTTTATAATTTTATAAGTAAGATAAGTAAGAGTGCAAAAATTTTTCAACAATATTTTGCACCACTTTGATATTCCAAATAACATATATTTGGTTCAATTTGATAACAAAATTGCGTTAAATAGTGTTTAGTTGAAGCCCCTGCTTTCTTATTTATTTCTATTTTACACCGCTCTTTTCAGTATCTCCATAAATATCTACCAAGTATAACCNAAATATAAANCTATACTTGGCCAAATAAAAAAAACACCAGTCCGCAAACTTAAACCTGAACCAGGCCACAAACTTAAACCTAAACCTAAAAAAGGATCAACAGT
>AWOA01000071.1 GCA_000494225.1 Candidatus Calescibacterium nevadense OTU 1 | reverse complement strand
CCCTGTATATTTTATTTTCTACGGCTATTTCGAATTCTGTTGCACCTGCTTTTAGGATTTTTGACATATCGCCATATTTTACTTTTAGGTGTTCGTAAATTTTCCCATNAGCATATATTACCGCAGGAATAAAGCCTTGCTTTCTTATTTTTTTTGCATCTTCCTTTCCAAGTTTTTCTCTCTTTAATCCCTCTATCCTTATTAATTCTGCCATAATATTTTATTTTTTACCTCCATAGAAAATTTTCTTTTTTTCAGATTTTATTCGGACAGAGCTTTGCTTTTATTCGGACAGAGCTTTGCTCACTCTTTTACGCTTCGCAATTATAGGATTCGCCAGAGAAAATAGCGCAAACAGCATTATAATATCTATTGAAAGAAATTGAAATATATTAGGGAAATTGAGAAAAGAAAGACAAAAAAAAATAAAAATTTACACTAATTTATGTTCAAATGGCATCTTATATTGGGCGACTAAAAAAAAGTCAGATAGAAGAGTTATTTAAAAATCATGTTTCATCCGGAAAAGTAAGAGTTTTTACTTCGTTCGGTATGGATTTTGTCTTCGGTAAAAGAGAGGGAATTTATGTCTACGATGTGGAGACCGGGAAAGANTTAATAAATTGCCACTGCAACGGGGGAGTCTTTAACTTAGGTCATAGAAATCCTGAAATAGTGAATACTCTCAAAAATGCTTTGGACGAACTTGATATAGGTAATCATCATCTCATAAGCGAGCAAAGAGCACTTCTTGCAAAAAAAATAGCTGACCTTATGCCCGCAGGCATAACTTACACAGTTTTTGGAGTTGGAGGGGGTGAAGCTGTTGACCTTGCTATAAAAATTGCAAGAGCTTACACGAGGAGACCGAAAATAATATCAGCAAAAGGTGGATATCATGGACATACAGGTTTTGCTCTTGCCACCGGAGATGAAAAATATAAAAAACCATTTGAACCACTTGCACCTGGATTTGTACAGGTTCCATTCAACGATCTTGAAAGCCTTGAAAAAGCCGTTGATTCTGAGACTGCTGCCGTTATTTTTGAAACCGTTCCGGCNACTCTTGGAATTTATGTCCCAGATANAGATTTTTTCAAGGGAGTNAGGGAAATTTGCAACAAGANGGGGGCTCTAATGATTATTGATGAAGTTCAAACTGGGCTTGGAAGAACTGGGAAGCTTTGGGGAATAGAACATTTTGAAGTCGTTCCGGATATAATCATCGTAGGAAAAGGATTAAGCGGAGGGATTTACCCTATTTCTGCTACATCATTTAGGGCTGAGCTTGAAAGTGTTTTTCATAATGACCCGTTCATTCACGTTTCAACCTTTGGGGGAGCTGAACTAGGCTGTGTTGTTGCGATGAAAGTTCTTGAAATATCTTCTTCTCCTGAATTTCTCAAACATGTAAATAATATGTCAGAATTCTTTAAAAGAGAGCTTAATAAGTTAAAAGATGAATATTCTGATGTGATTTCAGAAATAAGGCAGCTTGGAATGATGATGGGTATAAAAATGAAAAATGAGCTTTTGTGTATGTATATGGTAAAGGCTTGTTATGAATCTGGGCTTTTATGTATATATGCTAATAATGACCCATCTGTACTTCAATTCCTACCTCCTTTAATAATAAAAGAATACGAGGCACAAGAGGTTGTAAGGAGACTTGATAGAGCTCTCTCTATGGTAAGTAAAATTGCTTGATATTTTTTGTAAATGTTTTCCACTTGAATTGGTGATTGTTGTAAGATATTTTTGATTGAATTGTAAGATAGTTTTAATTTAATTGAAAATTGCCTTTTGATTTATAATAAGTGAGAAAATGCCTTTTGATATAAATAAAGAGCTTTTGAAAGAATTTGAAGAGGGACTGAACACATTGAAACCAGAAAAAAGTAGAATCCCAGCAAAAATAATAGGCTATGGAGAGATAAGTACAGTTTTTACTATTGAACATCCTTCATTTAATTCTTTGGTTTTCAAAAGGATACCCGTATTTTCTAGTAGAGAAGAAGCTGAATATTATGATGCAATCTTGAGAGAATATTTGCAGATATTGAGAGATGATGTATGTATAGATGTTGCTCAATCGCAAGGTATAATAATTGAAACATCTGATGGAAGAATTGTTTATTATGTAGTCCAAGAACTTATACCTAAATCGAATATTGCAAATTCATTTATAATTTCGGTTGATGAAAAAGATAAGATAAATGTTTTTAAGCAAGCAGTTGTTGAGATCCTCAAAGTAAAGACTTTCAACGAACGAAGCGATAAAATAAAGGTTGGGATTGATGGACAAATATCTAACTGGGCAGTTAAAGATTCTTCGGGAAATATGCAATTGACTTATATTGATGTATCTACTCCGCTTTATAGAAAAGATGGTAAGGAAATGCTCAATACTGAGTTGTTTCTGAAAAGTACTCCGCCGATTATCAGTGGTATTTTAAAATTAGCTTTCCTTAAAGAAGTTCTTGATAGATATTATGATTTCAAATCTATATTGATTGACCTTTTAGCAAACCTTTTCAAGGAGGGACTGAGCGAGTTTGTTCCAAAAGCTGTGGATATTGTGAATGATTTTCTTGATGACAAAATTTCTGTTGATCAGGTTAAATCTTATTACAAAAGAGATGCATTTATATGGAGTTTGTTCCAGTCCATGAGGCGAACTCACAGATTTTTCAGAACAAAAATTATGAGAAAAAGATACGAATTCGTACTTCCAGGAAAAATAAAAAGATAGAATAGAAAAAGCGATAGAAAGATAGAATAGAAAAAACGATAAAAGGAGGGGCGGAAGTTTTCAGAGGCTGATTTTTATAGAAGCTTTTAGAAATCTGAAATCAAATTTGGTCAGACTTGACAATTTTTGTGGAAAAAACTATTTTCTTTAATTAAAATATTTTGGTTGTTAAATTAAAAATTAAAAAATTAAAAAGAAAAGGAGGGAAAAATAAAATATGCAGGAAGTAAAGATACCTTTCAGGAATATTCCGGAGCTTTACAGGTGGAGGGTAAACGAGACACCAGATAGACCTGCTTTCTCATATAAAAAGGATAATCAATGGGTAGATATCAGCTGGAAAGACTTTTTTGAAAGAGCTAAATGTGTAGCTTCTGCTCTGATTCATATGGGGTTTAAAAAAGGTAATACCGCCGCGATATATTCCTACAACAGACTTGAATGGGTTTTAGCAGATCTGGGAATTCTGCTTGCCGGTGGGGCTTCAATTACTGTATATCATTCTTTACCTTTCAACCAAGCTTCTTACATAATCAACGATTCTGAATCTACTTTTGTTTTTGCTGAAAACAAAGCAATAATCGAGGAAATGAAACAAAAAAGAACTGAAATACCAAATGTTCAAAAAGTTATATCGTTTGATAACGGAATTAAAGAAGGAGATTTTATTATTGGTTTTAAAACATTTGAGGATTTGGGAAGGAGCTACTTGAAAAATTATGAAAAGCAAATAGAAGAAAACATAGAAAAAATAAAACTTGATGATATAGCAACTATGGTATATACATCTGGAACTACTGGTGTTCCAAAGGGTGTCATTCAGACGCACCTTAATCATCTTTCTATGGTTGAGATGCTTTATGATATTGGAGATATTAGAGAGGACGATGTCTGTTTGTTATTTCTACCTCTGGCTCATTCTTTTGCAAAAGCTGTTGAGTATGTCCATCCGAGATTTGGTATAAAAATAGCCTTTGCTGAAAGTATAGATAAAGTTATAGATAATCTAGTAGAGGTCAAACCTACGGTATTCCCATCTGTTCCAAGAGTTTTTGAAAAAGTTTATGCAAAAGTTAAATCTAATGCTGAGTCAAGTCCTATAAAAAAGAAAATTTTTGATTGGGCAATNTCTGTCGGTAAAAAATATGGTGATTACAAAATAAAAGGTCAGAAGCCCCCTCTTGGTCTCTCTATAAAACACAAAATAGCTCATAAGCTCGTTTTCTCAAAGATTCATGAAAGAGTAGGAGGAAGAATAAGATTCTTCATATCCGGTGGCGCACCCTTGTCGAAGGAAATAGCTGAGTTCCTGTGGTCTGTCGGTCTTTTGGTGCTTGAAGGATATGGTCTTACAGAAACTACTCCTGCTATATCTATAAATACAACTCGTGAGTTTAAATTCGGAACAGTTGGAAAACCTTTGAAATGGGTCGAGGTTAAAATTGCAGAAGATGGTGAGATATTGGCTCGCGGTCCAAACATAGCGAAAGGATATTGGAAGAAACCAAAAGAAACTGAGGAGGTTTTCAAGCCAGATGGTTGGTTCCACACCGGTGATATTGGGTTAATAGATGAAGATGGTTTCCTGAAAATAACAGACAGGAAAAAGGACCTTATAAAGACTGCCGGTGGAAAATATGTTGCTCCACAACCTATTGAAAATGCTATAAAAGCTGCATCCCCTCTTATAAGTCAAGCTGTTGTTATAGGAGATGCAAGACCATACTGTGTAGCTCTGATTACTCTCAACAAAGATGAAATTTTAAGCTTTGCAAAAGCAAAAGGATTGGATACATCAAAAAGTTATGAAGAAATAGTAAATGATCCATTAATCGTTTCAGAAATACAGAAGGTGATAGATAGTGTAAATTCAAATCTTGCATCTTTTGAAACGATAAAGAAATTCAAAATTATTCCTCAGGATTTTATGATTGAAGATGGTTCATTAACTCCGACTTTGAAGGTAAAAAGGAAAGTTATTATGGAGAGATATAAAAATATTATAGATGAGATGTACTCTTCTTGAAAAGAAAAATAGGATCTTTTGCTTTTATCATCTTATTTGGACTTCGGTTTTTCTACTTCTTTCTTTTCTTCCTTCTGTTTCTGCTCAGGAGATAAAAGAAGCTTTTGAAAGTTTGAAAAAATTTCAAAATTGGCAAGTTGAATTCCGCGAGGAGATTGTTGAAAAAGGTGGCGTAATAGAAAGAAGGGAAGGAAAAATTTACTTTGAAAAACCTCTGAGATTCAAAATTTCTTATCAAGATGGAAACGAGGTCCTTTCAGATGGAACTTACATTTACTTTGTGAGAAAAGATAAAAACAAGGTTTATGTAAGAGAGCTTAGAGACGAAGTTTCTGAAAATCTTATTGTTGAGATCCTGAGAGGTTCTGATAGGGTCTTTGATTTTTTCTTTGTNAANAAAGTTGACGAAGGGGAATANGAACTCTATCCAAAAAAAAATGTTATAAAGAATGTAAGCAGAGTTTTAGTATATATTAACCCTATTGTTTTCCCAATAAAGAAGGTTGAAATATGGCGAGGAACTTTGGGTTTAAAGCTTGAAATCAGGAGTGCTTCTTTCAAGAAAGAAAGTATAAGATTTTCCTTTGAAGGCTTAAATATAATAAGGGAACCTAAATAATATGAGAACCAAACGACAATTTCTATTTTATTTATTTATTTATTTATTTACTTTTAGTTCAAAGACTTTTACTCCCCTTCCTCTGTGTTTTCATATTCTGTATTTTTCTCTTCTTTTCCATTTCTTTCTTCTCCGATTATTTTTTCTAAATTTATTATTCTTCTAAATTTATTATTCTCTTTTTATTTTATTTTATTTTATTGTTTTTCGTTTTTTATTGACCATGTTTGACCTTTTAATATAAATGAGATTTTTTCATCTTCTGAATTTTTAATATTTACTATTTCTGTTCTTATCAAGAATTCACCTCTTTTTTTTGAAAGTCTTTTTGAAAAATTATCTACGTTTTGGAGCTCTTTTGCTTGACCTTTCATAAGGAAATTAACCTTTGTATCTTCTGGTATTATTTCAAGTTCCTCTAAATTTATGTTTTTTGACGAAACTTTTGATATTCGCAGAAGCAATGAGTAGATATCACCAGCTTTGTTTTTGCTTTTTTCCCAAGATAAATACTTTTGCCTGAGTTTGTTTAATTTATCTTTTAGTATTTTCATATCTCCTTCGACTTTTTTTGATTCTTCCTCTATGGATTTTTGGAGTAGATTTATCTGCGGTTCAAACTTTTTTTCTGCATTTATTTTGATAGAAAAGAATATAATCAAAGATATAAATATTATAGCAAGGTTCAATTTTATAAAGCTTTTTGTCCTTCTATCTAATTTTATCTTTGCTACTATATCTTTTATGTCCATTTTATATCAATCTTCTACATCGGTTCTCGGGCTTATCTTCCAAAATATATTTTAGTTTGTTTTTTATTTTTTCTTCTATTGAATTTTATCTTATACACTTCGGAGCTCCATTTATTGAGTATATTTTCTGTGTTTTAGATAAATTGAAATAAACCAAAGATAAATCTTACAAATTAACCTTTTCCTTTAAATTATCCTATGACGGAGTATGAAATAAGATACAATAAGCTTAAAAGGCTTATTCAGGCAGGTCTTGACCCATATAAGCAGAAGTTTAGACCAACTTATTCTTCCGAAAAAATAAAGGAGGAATTTCAATATTTAAAGCAAGGAGAACATTGTGCAGATAAATATGTTTCGGTTTCTGGAAGGGTCTTGACTATAAGAGATTTCGGTGGCTCAGTCTTTTTTCATATTTTAGACCATGCTGGCACTATACAGGCATTTATTGAAAAAAAATATAGTCAGGAACTTTTAAATTTTTTCAGAGAGTTTGTTGATTCAGGAGATATAGTCGGAATTGAAGGAACAGTTTTCAGAACAAGGAAAGGAGAAATAACAGTTTATGTTAATTCTTTGAAGATTTTGGCAAAATCTCTTCATCCTCTACCTGAAAAGTGGCACGGACTTAAAGATATTGAGGCACGTTTCAGAGCTCGATATCTTGACCTTATAATGAATCCTGATGTGAGAGAAATTTTCATAAAGAGGCACAGAATAATAAACTTTATAAGAAATTTTCTTATTGATAGAGGATTTATTGAGGTTGAGACACCGATTTTGCAACCTGTCCCATCAGGCGCTGTTGCTCGTCCGTTTAAAACTTACCATAATGAGCTCGAAGCAGAGCTTTTCCTTAGGATAGCCCCCGAACTTTATCTCAAAAGGTTAATAATAGGAGGATTTGATAAGATTTTTGAGATCGGAAAAAATTTAAGAAATGAAGGTGTGTCATCTCATCACAATCCTGAGTTTTCTATGCTTGAACTCTATCAGGCCTATGCTGATTACAACGATCTTATGAAGCTTACGGAAGAGCTTTTCTCACAGGTTTGTCAGATTATTAACGGAAANCTCGCANTAAAGAGGGGAGAGGAAGAGATAGATTTTTCCGTACCATTTCCGCGAATAAGTATAAAAGATGAGTTTATAAAGCATTCGGGAATACCAGAAAATAAAATAAAAGATGAGAAATTTTTGAAAGAAGCTTTGAAAAGTAAAATGAAAATTGAAGATGATATGGACTGGGGAAACATAGTTTTAGAATACTTTGAAACTTTTATAGCAGAGAAAATTAAGGTTCCTACATTTGTGATAGATTTCCCTACTTCAACATCCCCTCTTGCCAAAAGAAAAGAAGATGATCCAGATTTTACGGAGAGATTCGAACTTTATGTCTTTGGAATGGAGGTTGCAAATGCCTTTTCTGAACTTTCAGATCCAGAAGATCAAAGAAAGAGATTTGAAGAACAAATAAAAATAAGGAGAATGAAAGAACTACTCGAAGATATGGACTGGGATTTTGTAAAGGCTCTGGAATACGGTATGCCTCCAACCGCAGGGGAGGGTATAGGTATTGATAGATTGGTTATGCTGGTAACTGGTGCTATGACGATAAAGGAAGTTATACTTTTCCCAACTTTGAAGCCAGAAAAAAGTAAGGAAATAAGATAAAATTTTTATATTATGAGGAAAATTCTTTTTCAAAATCTGCTCTTTGTCAGTTGTATTACTTTGCTCCATTTATTAATTTCATGTTCAACAAGCGGAAAAGGGAAAGATAAGAACATAGATATTTTTAGAACTCAAGGTATGTTTATTTTGACTCCCGATGACGAAAAAATTTTGTTGAGAGGAGTTAATATATCTCATACCGCGAAGTTTTCGTATGCGCCTTGGGTTGGAGAAGATGAGATAAGATTTTTAGCAGAAAGATTTGGTTTGAATTTTGTTCGCCTTACCATTTTTTGGAAAAACATAGAACCCGAGAGAGGAAAGTATGATATACAATACATAGAAAAAATAAGACAAATAATTCGCTGGTGTGAAAAGCATTCTGTATATGTTATGTTAGATATGCATCAAGATCTGTTTGGATTTCAAGCTCATGGAGAGGGCAGTGGTATTCCGGAGTGGGCAAGAGATAACGAATGTCCTCCTTTCAAAAACCTTTCTCCCTGGTTTGTAAATTATTTAGATGAGTCTATTTCTTGCCAATTTGATTCTTTTTGGAAAAATAAAAATTCGGTTCTTTCTGATTTTATTAAAGCATGGATTTTAATAGTAAAGGAACTTGGTCAAGAAAAAGCTGTTATTGGCTTTGATATAATTAACGAACCGTGGCCAGGTTCTTACTGGAAAGACGATGAAAGTCGCAAATACTGGGAACAGAATATCTTAACTGAATTTTATAACCAAATAATAAAAGAGATAAGAAAATATTCCGGTAAAATAATATTCTATGAGACCCATCCTCTATCAGATTTTGGGACCGTTGTAAATATTTTGAAGCCGGAGGGAGAAAATTTAGCTTATGCCCCACACATATATACTATTACTGGAACTGTTGGTTCATCTGGGCCAAGATGGAACCAAGAAATAGATCTTACCTTTTCTAATCACTATACACACGCTCAAAAGTATAATGTGCCTATGGTTATTGGCGAGTATGGAATAGGTTACGAACATCCTATTGCAGGTGAGATTTCAAGGTATTTTATAGATAAGTTTGATGAGAATTTTGTAGGTTCAGCTATTTGGTCGTTTGATAAAGCTCCTTATTATGATCTCGCTATTGTCGATGAATATCTCAATCCTCTTACAAATTTTTCTACTGTAATAAGACCCTATCCTGAGAAAGTGAAAGGGGAAATTTTAGAAATTGATTACGATAAAAGTAAATTGAGGATAAAAGTACAGGGTGATTATATAATTTTTTCTTGTCCTCAAATTAAACCTTGTTTCGGAGATAAAATAGGAAAGATAAAATTTGAACTTGATAGAAACAAACCTGTGGATATTGAAATCAGTTTTTGAGGTATTTGTAAAAATAAGCTTTACTCATATATGAATTTTTGCGGATTGTATTCAAGAGGAGCCCTTGCTCCGAACTCTGTGTGAAATGTTCCGGGACAAAATAGCTTTAATTTTTTATCATCTATTTCTATTTCTATTTCGGCAGATTCAATTTCGCTGTTGTGGCAAAAAGCTTTTTCTCCATCTGGATCGTCATATGTTGCCATGATGAAGTTATTTTTTTCTCCTCTCATCACAAGGTTAAAATTCATTTTTTTTGATCTTATTTCCCATCTTATGTTGTCTCCATATTCCCATTTTGCCGAATTGAATAAAATATCTCTAAAATTATTGAAGTCAAAGTTTTTACCTTTGTATCTCAGAGAAAATAAAGTTATAGGTGGAAGGATAATCGGTCCTCGTTTTGCAACTACTGTTAAACCTTCAAAGAATGAGTCTTCTAACATTTCGCCATTTTCATCTAAAATTACATTACAGTGTCCCCATACCCATTTGAAAGCATGCTTTGTCCCCCATATGTGTGTTTGGTATCCTTTCCCATCTACATTTATATCGTGAATTTGTGATTGCGTTTCTAAATTCCTTACCTTTATATACCCTTTGAGTTTGAGGTCTGGGTTTGGAGATAGAACTTCTGTTTCAAGGGGAAGATAATAAGCAGCCTCGGGTAGATGCTTATAGATATATCCTGTTGGTTCAAATTCTATTTCCCACTCTGTAAGGATGTTTCTTACATTTATTTTACCTTTTAGCCTATTTTCTCCAATTTCGTTTTCTTCTCCTATTTTTACAAGAAAGTTCTTGTTTATATTATGGAAATCTGAAAGGGGAAATTTTCTACATACCCCTAATGGTTTTTCACCTTTTTTGAATACCGCACACCAAACCCCACTCCAGCTATTATATCCGTCTTCCGAAACATTCAAGGTATATCTTATCCAGAATCCGTATTCACCTGAATTTCCAGTCAAATACCAGACTTCGTAATGCCCTTTTTTCCTCCCATCCCACCTTGGGATATTGCTTTTTATAACATCGTCTATTTTCTTTTTCTCTACCATATTATCTTTTTTTTTATTATTATTATTTTTATTATTGTTCCATTTTTTTCTTTTACTGAATTTTATCTCAAATTTTTCTATCTTTATTCCTCTCACAAATTAAGATTTGTCTTTTTCGTGGAAATTAAGTTTTTTGCTGATTTTTGTTTTTTATTTTTTTCATTTTTTTTCGTGCTTTTTTTCTTTTGTTTATTTTATTTTGATTTTTTATTTTTTACCTTTTGATTTATCCTTTTTTCGTTTCTTTTTTATGGGACTATGAAATCTATACTTTTAGGTATTATTTCAAAGTATTTCGGAGTATGTCCGGGAACTTCTCCTTCCATTTCTATCATGAGATTATCTGAATCAAAGACTTCAATTTTTTTTGCTCTGAAATATAGAACTTTTCCTGTTTTTTTTGCTTTTTCCATGCCTTCTTCTCCTTTGTAAAGTAGTGGAAGGTTTTTCAGAGTCTCGATGGAGTTCATATCCTTTACGATGACTATATCAAGCAATCCATCATCTGGCTGTGCGTAGGGTGCTATTTGCATTCCACCACCGTAGAATCTCCCGTTAGCTACTGCAACGGCTCTGATGTTTGCTTCAATGTCTTGTAGATCCTTGTCTTCACAATCCGTTTTTATTCTTACGTTTTTATTTTTGAATGTAAAATTACAAACGAGAGCGAAAAGTAAAAATGGAATAGTACCTTTGAAAATCTTTCCGTACTTGTTCACAAGATTTGCAACTTCTCCCCCCATTCCGAATTCTGTTATGTTTATATAGTATCTTTTTTGTGGCTTCCCTGAAAAATCTAAAAATTCGCAAATTGCAGTATCTATCTTTCTTGTCTTCATATTTATAATCGTTCTTATAGCATCGTCCGGATTTTTGCTCATTTGTATTGTTTTTATGAAATCGTTTCCGGTTCCTACGGGGATTATACCTACCTTTGGTCTTTTACTTTCTTGTATTTGCATGACTCCATTTATGACTTCATTTAGTGTTCCATCACCACCTATGAAACAAACCGCATCAAATTCCTCTGAATTTTTAGCTATTTCAATTGCTTCGCGAGGACCAGATGTAAAAACTATTTCAGAAAACAGCTTTTGATATTTATCTGATATATAATTTGCTACTTTCTTACCACTTCCCCCTCCAGATTTTGGATTTACGATTAGTTTTATTTTTTTGTCTGTCATATTTGAACTTTAATTTTTCTTTCTCTTTTTTCTTCTTTTTTTCTTTTTTATTCTTGTTTTTTCATTTCATATTTTTGGTTTTCTTCTTCTTCTTTTCTTTTTTTATCTTTTTATTTCTTTTTTGTTAGATTAAATTTCAAAAATATTAATTTTTCCTTCATAAAACGCTCTTCCGACAACAGCTCCCCAAAATCCAAGATTTTTAAGGAATTTTAGATCATCGTAAGAATTTATACCCCCGGAAGCTATGAAGATTCTCTCATCTTTTTTTTCGTCTTTTGTTTCTGTTATTTTGAAAACTTCGGAGATGATTCGGAAATGTTCCGTTGCTACACCCTTTGACGTCCCGTCTCTGAAAACAGTAGTAAATAGAAAACCTTTTACCTTATCTAAATGTAATTTCTCAATTTGAGATTTATCGTTGAGTTTTAGTGTTACTTTGTTCTGCCAGCCTCTTATAGATATATTGAATTGCTCATCAAAATCAAGGGCTAATATTATTTTATCTGGATAGTTTTCTTGTAGTTTAGAGAAATCTTTTTTGTTTTCAAAGAACATAGTTGAGATCACGATACCGTAAGCTCCCATCTTGATATAAAGTTCTGCTGTTTTAAAATCTCTTATTCCTCCTCCAACGGTTGCTTTTGGACCGGATTTTATAACCTTTTCTATTATCTTCGTTTGATTTTCTTTCCCAAAAGCTGCATCTATATCTACAACATGAACGAGTTTTGCTCCTTTCTCTTTCCACATTACTGCAACCTGTTCGGGATTTGGTATTGATATTATCTCTTTATCCGGATTGCCTTGAATTAATCTTACGACCTTCCCCTCTTTTATGTCTATGGATGGTATTATTATCATAGCTGTTTATCTTGTTCATTCATTTATTTTCGTTTTTTTTATTAGGTTGGTTTTGTTTTTTCTTGNGCTATTAGGTTTTTACCTTTTCTACTATAAGTTTCATTCCTTTTGCGTTTATTACCTTTACTTTATCTCCTTTCTTTATCTCTTCTGCTGGTAGATTAAGTTCAGCGTCCCAGATTTCACCTGCGATGAATATTTTTCCTTTACCATTTTTGAAATCATCAATTACTTCTCCTAATTCGCCTATTATGCTTTCAAGACCTACGAAAGATTTTTGTAATTGAGCTTTTAAAGCTTTATATGCGACGAAAACGAAAAACGCAGCAGTTGCTAATGTTGATGATATTATTAATTTTATGGAAGCACGAAGGAAAGGCTCCGGAGATCTAAATAGCATAAGCGATCCTAAAATCATGCTCCCTATTCCTGCCAGAGCTAATATACCAGCAGAAGAAAATTTGACTTCAAGCAAGAAAAGAATTATAGCCATGATAATTAACAAAAGCCCAGCCCAATTTACTGGTAATGTTTGAAGGGAATAAAGTCCGAGTATAAGACATATCGCGCCTATTACGCCGGGAAAAATAGCCCCAGGATTTGCAAGCTCAAAAAATATCCCCCATATTCCTATCATAAGTAGAATATATGCTATGTTTGGGTCGGATATTACCTTTAATATTTTATGCTTTATGTTTTGTTCAAATCTTACAATCTCATAACTTGAAATCTCAATTGCTATTTCTCCTGCTGGTGTCTTTACTTTCATTCCGTTTATTTTCTTTACGAGTTCAGTTATATTTTCTGCAACAACATCTATTACTTTATTTTTCAGGGCTTCTTCCGCTGTTAAAGTTTCTGCCTCTTTTACTGCTTTTTCGAGCCATTCTGTGTTTCTTCCGTGCCTTTCGCCGAGAGCTTTTATGTACGCAATTGCATCATTTTCTATTTTCTTTCTGAGTTTTTCATCAATCTGTTGCCCCCCCATCATAACGGGAGATGCTGCTCCTATTGATGTTCCGGGAGCCATAGCAGCGATGTGTGCGGATANAGTTATGAATGTACCAGCAGAGGCAGCCCGAGCCCCAACCGGCCAGACAAAAACACATACCGGAACATATGATGATTCTATTGCTTGTATTATCTTACGCATAGAAAGATCTAAACCTCCCGGTGTGTCAAGAAGTATCACAATAAGTTTGGCNTCTTCCTTTTGGGCAGTCTCTATCCCTTCAACTATGAATTCAGCAACTGGCGGACTTATNGCTCCCTCGACCTGAATGACATAGATTTTATCGGATAAATTTTTTTTGGTTTCTTTCGTATTGTTTTCGGAAATTGATTTTGCTTCTTTATTTTTTAGATTTTCCAATTCTATTTTGCTTTTGTTTTCCTGTGGTTTAGTTTGCTCACTTTTGGTTGTATTTTCATCCTTTGATTGTTCTTTTCCTCTTTCATCTTTTATTTTCTTGTCATCTTCAGGCGACATTATCTTTTTAATTATTCTTTCAATTTGTGAGCCTTCTTGGTAATTTAAATTTTCGGGAGAAAGTTTTTCTTGTATTAGGTTTGCGTAGAAAAAATTGTTTTGCCATATTTGCCATATTTGTAATAAAAGAGCCGATATAAATATCATTACCATATAAAAAAAGCTTAATAATTGTTTTTTTAATTAACATTTTTTTTAAATATAAAAATATAAAGCGGTGGTTCGCTCTTTTACACTAATAGAAATCCTTGTTGCAATCTGGATTATGAGTACAACTCTGGTAGCACTTGTAGGAATGTATATGGGAAGTATGAAGTATGCAAAAAAGATAGATGAGAATTCAGTATCAATATCTCTTGCTTTATCTACATCTCAGGAAAAGTATTTGTCGGCAAAATATAATGTTCAGATAAAGCCTACAGAGGTTCCGGAGGGATACAAAATTGATTTTGAAATTATAGAAATTTCTTCTTTACTACCAGCTCTCGGGGGCTTGCTCACAAATGTTAGTCTCCCTATAATACCCCTTTTGAGAATAAGCTTACCGTCCGGAGGAACTTTTGAAATATTTGGCAAGACAAATCCTAGTAATCAGGTTATTCAGCCTTCTTTACATCAGCAACAAATTCAGCAATACTTTAAGAGCTTTTGATAGTTAAAGCTCATTTCATCATAAGATTTTGGCTTACGTAAAAATCAATAACTTAAATGGTAGAACCAAGATTTTTTCTTGTTTGATGTTTTTTTATTGTATTCATTTATTGTGTTCAAATGTTTAATCTTTATTTATTAATTTTCTATAATTTATTAATTTCTTCTTATAGAAGTTAGCACATCAACGATGAATTTTCTTATGCTTTCAATTGTTTCATTTCGCGGTGGAGTTGATGGTTCAACATAAGATATATCAAGCCATTTTTCTAAATTCCATCCGGTTCCGTCTTTCATATTGTCTAAAACCCAAATATTGAAGTTTTTTATACCAGCAGAAAGTCCTGCTGAAATATCTTTTATGAGTTCATCAGGGGAGTTGTATCCTTTGTTCCCAAAAGTATCCTCTCCCACGAGTCCCAACGATAAAGCCGATTTTTCTCCAAATATTTTGAATATGTCTTTCGCATAGTCCCAAACAAAAAATTCAGGCGTATCTATTTTTATACCTGCATTCTCCAATCCACTTTTGAGAATAGTTGAATATACCATAAAAGAATACTCATCGCAATTTTCAGGCAGGGGTATTCCTAAATTTCTTTGAATTTTTTCTGAATTTCTCAATATGTCATCTACGATAAAAGGAATTGCGACACACATTACTTTTACTTTTTTTGAGTGCGCAAACTCTATAATTTCGTAGATTTTCTTTTTACCTTCTTCATATATATCATCAGGGGGGGTTATTAGAGTTATAACTTTTGGAAAATCAAGAACATTCGTCAATTTTGTTGCAAACTCGTATGGTGGTTCAAAATCTAAAATTATCCATTCTACACTGTAATTTTTCAAGAAATCTGACACGAGCTGAAAAAATTTTGCTGCATTCCATACAGATATCCAGTATCCGTCTTTTTCTTCAAGTAATAACCATGCTCTAAATTTCATTTTCTCGAGGGAAGGATGGGGGAAATCGCCATATTTCACACGTAAAAATAGCTCAATACCGAGCTTTTCAAGTCTATCATATATTTTCTCGTATTCTTCATACTCCAAAAACTCTGCCCATACCGCAAGCGAAAAATTCCTCTTTATTTCTCTTTCTCTCCCATTTTTTTGAATGCTTNTATTTTCTCGAGCGCCTCTATTTTCATCACATCCTAATGAAATTGTAAGAAGTAAAAAAAATAGAACAAAGGAAANGCTGAGAAAAATTTTTCTGGGTATTTCAAACATTTTTGCTTATCTTTATTTTTGTCTTTTATTTAAATTTATTCAACAAATCTGATTTTTTGGGTTCTTGGATTTGCATAACCTCGTTCTCTGGCTTAATAATAATAAATCCATTTCACAAGCTCGCGCAAGCTACCTTGAAGGCGGTTTATCTCAGTTTTGAGTTTGCTTATCTCATCTGATGTTTTGGCTACTTTCTCAGATGTTTTTGCAATGTTTTCTCTGAGTTCTACAAAACTCCTATCGTTTTCTTCTGAGAATCTTTCAGTTCTTTCAGAAGGTGTATTTTATTTATTGTTTCTATTCTGCTTAATTTTTCCTTTGCTTATTTTTCTTTTCTTGGTTTTTCTCTTCCATATCAAAAATGTAATTTTTTTAGATAGTTAGGTGGGAAGGTTTTCATATTATATGTTAGTATTATTCACAGGAAGTATGGTTGAAGTTCAAGGCCATCTTGTTCTTTAAAGCCAAATTTGACATTCATGTTCTGAACAGCTTGTCCGCTTGCTCCCTTTATGAGATTATCTATAACGCTGACCAATATCACATAGTTTTTCGATTTTCTCATTCCAACCCTTATAAAATTTGTTCCTGTTGTTGAATATATATCTGGAAAATCTTCATGCCAGAAATCGAAAAAGTAGTTCTCTTTTGCGAAATCCTCGTAGTATTTTATCAGGGTATCTTCTGGTTCTTGGTCGAGCCTTATCCATATCGTTTCAAGTATTCCTCGCTTTGCTGGGATAAGTTGAGCGGAAAAAAGAATTTCGGGGCTCTTGCCAAATAGTTCTGATATTTTCTCTTTTATCTCTGGAACATGCCTATGTTCTATCCACGCATACACTTTGAGGTTTTCTGAAAGGTATCCAAGTGTAAGGTGTGGTAGTGCCTTTCTTCCAGCTCCTGTCACACCGCTTTTTGCATCTATTACGATATCTAAAACCTTTATTTTTTTGTCTTCTGCATATTTGAGTAAAGGAGCAAGAGCTAAAATAGAAGCTGTCGGATAGCATCCAGGATTTGCTATAATTTCTGCTTCTTTTACTTTTTCTCTATAAAGCTCGGTTAAGCCGTAAACTGATTTATCAAGTAAGTTTGGGACAGCATGTTCAAATCCATAAACTCTTTTATATTCTTCTTTGTTTTTGAACCTAAAATCAGGTGAAAGATCAATTATAAAAGTTTTTATGCCAAGTTCAATAAGTCTTGCAACTATTTTGTGAGCCTTGTTTTGTTCTGTACATAAAAAAATTACATCAAGTCCATTAACTTTATCCTCTGAAAATTTCTCGACTTTTTCTATAACTTCATATTTCCTCAAAGATGGAATTATATCCTGAATTTTTCCTTCCTCTTCTGTTGAAAAGAGTTTTAAACTTTCTACTTTCGGATGTTTGGCAAGTATTTTCAATGTTTCTGCGCCGGTGTATCCCCTCACTCCTAAAATACCTACTCTTATTTTTCTATCTGATTCCATTATTTGACTTCCGG
>AWOA01000070.1 GCA_000494225.1 Candidatus Calescibacterium nevadense OTU 1 | reverse complement strand
ATTTATATCCTGCGTGAAGATAAAATTTCATCTACAAATGCATCTAATATCTTTCTGCTTTTATCATCTATTTCAGTTATCTGAATTCCCATACCAGGTATAACCGATGGTGATGAGGAAGGCGAAACGGACCAACGAACTACGCCACCAAGCTCAATAGGGACATCTTTTCCTGGAACAGAGAAAGTTATTTTTAGCGGAGTTCCCGGAGGTAGGGGATTTTCTGATTTTATGAATAATCCGCCTTTTGATATATTGGTTATCCATTCTATTGCAAATCCTTCTTGAGAAGAATATCTCACTTCAACCTCAACTGGAATCCGCTCTTCTCTTCTTCTCTCCTGCATATCTTTGCCCCCCTCTTCATTTAATCCTTTTTCCTTACCGCCCCTTTTTCTATTGTTTCCTACTTTAATTTTAATATTTCCGGAGGATTTAGGATTTTTTTTAGGGTTTGAGTTTTTTTGTTTTGCACTTTTATAGTATTTGTTTTTGTCTTTTTCCTCGTTTTTCTTACCGTTGTGTTTCCTTTTTTCCGATTTCGTCTCAGATTTCATATGAAATTTATTTTTTATATTTTTATCCTTGTTTTAATTTTCTCAAAATTTCAATATAAGATTTAAATAAATAAGCAAAATTATTTAGATTTTTTAGATTTTGGAAATTATTTAGTTTCTTAAATAATTATTTAGTTTATTTGAGATATTATTTTTTCTGCAAATTCAAGGATTTCTTGTTTTGTTCTTTTTATTTTGCCTCCGCCTTCTGCAAAGTCTTTTCTGCCCCCACCACTTCCACCAAGAAATTTTGATATCTCTCTGACAAAATCGCCAGCGTCGATTCTAATATTCCCTGAAACTCCTCCAACGATAGAAATTTTATCATCTTTTTCAGCTACAATAAGAATTATTGAGTTTGAAAATTTATTCTTTAACCTATCAACAAGTTCAGAAATTTCCTTTCGGTCAAATCCTTCAAGAAATTCAAAAACGAGAGTTTTTCCATTAATATCCTTTATGGTGGGTTGAGAGTATAGATTGAGAATTTTTGTTTTCAAAGAACGAACTTCATTTTCAAGTTTCTTTTTTTCGTCGAGAAGATTTTTAAGCTTTGGTAATATATCTTGTGGAGAGACTTTGAGAAGGTCGGCTAATTCTTGAATAAATTTTTCTTTTTCTGATATATATTTTATAAGTTCCCAACCTGCTACCGCTTCAACTCTTCTTATCCCAGATGCAACTCCTGTTTCCCTGACAATTTTTAATATACCAGCTTCACCCGTCCTACTCAAGTGAGTCCCTCCGCACAGTTCAAGAGAAACCTCACCTATTTTCACAACTCTGACTATCTTTCCGTATTTATCTCCGAAAAATGCAAGAGCTCCCTTTTTTAAAGCTTTGGAAAATTCCATATATTCATGTTGAACATGGAAGTCTGACATTATCCATTCGTTTATAAGCGATTCTATATCTTTGAGTTCATCGTAAGAGAGTTGATTTGGATGGGAAAAATCGAACCTTAACCTATTTGGTTCAACCAAAGACCCCATTTGCCTTACATGAGTTCCAAGAATCTTTCTTAATGAAGAATGAAGTAGATGAGTTGTTGTATGATGTCTTGCGGTCTGCTCTCTCAAAAATGTATCAACAGCAAGGAGAACACGAGTCCCCTCTTCCAATTCTCCCTCTAATATTTTTACTTTATGCAGTATAATATCTCCAACTTTTTTTGTATCTTTGACATCAGCTATTCCATTTCTGGAAGTTATTTTTCCTTTGTCTCCAACTTGTCCTCCCCCCTCTGGATAGAAGGGAGTTTCATCAACTACCAAAAATACCTCCTTACCCTTCTCTGCTCTTTTTAGAGTGTTAAAATTCTCATCTAATATACAGAGGATTTTCCCTTCTGATTCTAAATCTGTATATCCTACAAAATTAGATCTTAAGTTGTTTTCAGATATGATGTAGAAAATCTTTTTTTCTATTTCAAGTTCTTTTTTAACTTTTGAAGCTTTTTTTCTTTCTTCAATTAGTTTTGAAAGCTTATGTTCATCTATAAAAAGCTCTTTCTCACTTGCTATTTCTTTCATAACTTCTATTGGTAGTCCNTGAGTGTCGTAGAACATAAAGACTATATCAGGCGGTATCTCTTTCTGATTTGCCTGTTTTATTGANTCGATTTCTCTGATAAATAAAGGAAGAACCCTTGCAATTGTGCCAAAAAATCTTTCTTCTTCCGCTCTAACTGTTTTCTCTACAATATCTTTTTTGTCTTTGAGATGGTGCCAGAAATCACTCATGGAATTTACACACTCTACGGAAACCTTGTATAAAAATGGTTGTTCTGTAAAGTTCATGGAATATCTTAAAGCTCTTCGTATTATTCTCCTTATCACATAACCTCTTGACTCGTTTGAAGGCATTATTCCATCTGCTATTGCAAAGGCTGCCGCTCTTGAAGCATCAAGAACAACTCGTAAAGCGACCTTATCTTTTAATAAATCTTTTAGCTCGTCTTCTACGACCTTTCTTAAAGGTAGGAATACATCAGTATCAAAAACCGTTTCTACGCCCTGCAAAATTGAAGCAACCCTTTCAAGTCCCATACCTGTATCTATATTTTTCCTTTTGAGCGGTTCCAGCGAGCCATCTTTTCTTAGGTTATACTGCATAAAGACAAGATTCCATATTTCAAGGTACCTNTCGCACCCGCAAGTTGGTCCTGAGCAATTATGATCCTTTGAAANCTCTTCTCCTCTATCTACGATTATTTCTGAACAGGGACCTGCTGGACCTTCGTCTCCCATCGTCCAGAAATTGTCTTTTTTCCCCATTCTAAAAACCCCGGATACATCGGTTTCTTTGAGCCATATTTTCTCGGCCTCATCGTCTTCTTCATAAACTGTGGCAAATATTTTTTCCTTCGGAATTCTNAGGTATTCCGTAACAAACTCCCAAGCTAATGANATGGCTTGCTCCTTAAAGTATCCTCCAAACGAGAAATTTCCAAGCATTTCAAATAATGTCATATGTCTTGCAGTTTTTCCAACATTATCAAGGTCGTTATGTTTTCCCCCTGCTCTCAAACATCTCTGACATGTTGCGACATTTATATAATCTGGTTCAAGCTCTCCCAGAAAATATTTTTTGAACTGAACCATTCCTGCATTTGTAAATANCAAGGTTGGGTCATCATACGGCACGAGCGAAGACGATTGTAAAATCTTATGTCCTCTCTTNTCGAAAAAATCAAGGAAGCTNNGTCTTATTTCGCTAACTTTCATCGCAAAATAATATATTTAGGTCGTATTTTTATTTTGTCTCATTAGTCTGAAATATAGGCTTGAAATTTTCAATCCTTGGCAGAATATTTTTATTTATAGAATATTAAAAAATGAATGAGCAACATTAAGATTGATAATGAATGTGTGATATTATATTTGTAAAGGGTGATGAAGAAATAAGCATAGTAGGGAAAAACTCCGATAGACCTTATCTTGAAAGCCAAGAGTTCGTTTTTCTTACTCCGAAAGATGATGAATCTGATTATATCAAGGCAACATACATAAAAATACCAAAATACAAAAGGAGGTATTCTATAATTTTGGCAAAGCCTTTTTGGATGTGGGGAGGAGAGATGGGAATAAACGAATGCGGTTTGGTTATAGGCAATGTCGCACTATTTTCAAGAAGAAAGTTTAGAAAAGAAAATACAGGGCTTCTGGGTATGGATATGATAAGAATAGCTCTTGAAACATCAGAGAACTCTGAGGAAGCTTTAAATAAGATAATAGAGCTCGTCGAAAATTATGGTCAAGATGCAAATTCATCTTACAGAGGTGTATTCTTATATGATAATGCATTTTTGATTGCAGATAAAACTTCAGCCTTTTACCTTGAAACAGTTGATAGAAGTTGGGCATTCAGAAGAGTTCATAAAACAGAATCCTTCTCAAACACATTCTCAATTGAAACCGAATACGATAAAATTTCCGTTGATAAATCTCAAAGCGGTAAAATTAATTTCAAAAAAAGAAATGAAGATTTATTATTTTCTATTGTAGCAGGNGGAATAATAAGACGAAGAAGAACGAGAGAACTCCTACGAGAAAAAGGTTCTCGTAAAATTACTGCAAATGACGTGGCGGAAATACTCAGGGACCATAAAGGTTTTCTCACATCGTCAATATGTATGCACTACAAACCCATCGTATGTCCATCAGAAACAGCAAATTCTTTCATAGTTGAGTTCAAATCTGAACCAATAATCTGGATAACCGGCGGACCACACCCGTGTATGAGCATTTACAAGCCTTTTTCTTTTTCAAACTTTCAAAAATATCAAAACATATTTTCAAATGAGGCTTGGTTTTTTAAGCTTAACTTTAACCGAGAGATTATGAAAAATAAAAAGAAAAAAAACGAATTTCAAGAGAAAATTCAAAAATTGGAAAATCAATTATTCCAGATGATGGAGAAAGAAAAATTTGCTGATGAGCAAATAACTATCTACGCTATAAGAAAAGAATCAGAAATTTTTGATTCACTCAAATAACTTGTTTTTTACAAAATCTATTTTGAGATGACTAAATGATTAATTAGAAAAAAATTAGGTTGTAGAGCTTAGGTAAAAAAATGATAAAGAAAGAGTTTAAAGGNAAGAAATGTAAGATAACATTTGAGATAAAGCCAGAGAAAGCAGAGTATGTTGAAATAGTAGGGAGTTGGAATAACTGGCAACCAGAAAGGATGAAAAAAAGGAAGGATGGAACATTTTATATATCAAAAACCTTTGATGTATCAAAAGAATATGAGTTCAGATATTTAATAGATGGTAAGGAATATATTAATGACCCAGAAGCGGACGGATACATAAAAAATCCATTTGGAACAGATAACTGTATTGTTAAAACATAGTCTATAAGAAATAAGAAAAATAGAATCTTTAAGAAGAAAAATAGAATCTTTCACTTATCAAAAAATATGTTTTCTGAGGCTTTCTAATTTTTCATCAGGAGATGATAATTCTTTGTCTCTTCTTTCGTCAATTTTTATCACGGTTGAAACCCTTTTTGCTCCCTCTTCAAATACAGCTTCTTGCATATCAAAGATTGCCTGAAAAACTCTTTCCTTTTCTCCGTATAATATTGTGAACATCGCATCAGTTTGATGTTGTATATCTTTATATTTTTCAAGTTTTCGTAAAGCAGCTGCGACATATCTTGATACAGATGGAGTTTCCGTACCCAAAGGAGTTATACTGACAGCAGCTATAATCTTCCCCATACTTTATAATTATTGAGAAATTGAGTTTGAATAAAAAATTTGAATAAAAAATATACAAATGTTATGGGATTTATTGAACTTATGAATCATTCTATTTTTTTACAGCAAAAGATACGATAATAACTCCCAAGAGCATAAGAAGAGCCCCCTCAAACCTTTTTCTAAATTCTTTGTCTTGAAGAAAAAATTTACCGAGAACAACAGAAAAAAGAATGCTTGTTCTCTTAATAGCTATCATATAAGCTGTCTCAATCTTTGATATAGCGACAAAATGAGTAATAACAGCTATCCCCATTGTTGCACCTATGAGCAAAGAGAGCTTATCAGGTTTTATTAGTTTCATTTTCTCTTTTTGCAAAGGTAAAAATATAGCAGAAAAAATAATAGAGTTAGCCAACATATATGTGCTTCCGAAAAAAATTGGGTCAAGATGTAAAGCCAAATACCTCCCGAGAACAGATGTAAGAGAATAAATCAAAGAAGATAAAATCATCATAAAAACCGCTTTCATGTCAGAAGATTTTTTTACTTTTAATTCACCATGGGAATTTGCAGATTTCAAGATTATAAAGCTTCCTGCAGCAACAAGGAAAACACCGCCTAAACCATACCAAGAATACTTATCGTCAAGAACAAAGATTGAAAATAAAGGAATAAATATCGGTGTGATTGAGTTGAAAGGAAGAACAAATGAAGCCTCTGAGATTTCAAGAGCTTTCATATAAAAATATGCTGCGATAATTTCAAGAGGAATTGCAACAAGATAAAGAGCCAAAAGTTTTGGATCTAATCTCTGCCAATTAGTAAAAACAAAAGGAATAACAAAAGGTATAACAAAAAACCATCTCACAAAGAGCGTAGATAAACCGTTCTCACCTCTTTTCTCCATGAATATTTTGCATAGGATATCGCTCAAAGCGGTGAAAAAAGCACATAAAAAAGCAACAAAAAGCCAAAGCATAATCTAAAAGTGAATTCAAATAACTTTACCGTTATTTTTTCTCTCAGAAATAACTCTACCCCATCTTGAGACTGCGGTGATAAAAACAAACAAAACTATAATGAGGTAAAGGGAAAGAACAAATACATTAAGATAGTCGCCGAAGATAACCTGCCGAGCTTCATCGGGTGATGGAATGCCATCTGGCAATTGACCTTTCACTAACGCTTCTTTGAGATAATTTGCATGCGAAAGGAAACCAATTTTTGGGTCGGAATGAAATATCTTCTGCAAAGCTCCAAAAGCTGTATTGAATACAACAAAAATCATAGGAACAGCAGTTATAAATGCATACTTTAATTTCCCGTTGTTGATAAGATATGTTGTAGCTATAATAAGAGCCATGCTTGCAAGAAGCTGATTTGCTATTCCAAAAATCGGCCAAAATGTCTTTATACCTCCGTATGGATCAACAACCCCGGCATAAAGGAAGTATCCCCAAAGAGAAACCGTAATAAAGGTTGCGATAAGAGCTGACGGCAGAGAATTGTAATCTCCGAGCTTTGGAATTAATCTGCCTACAAGGTCTTGGAATATAAATCTTCCTATTCTTGTTCCAGAATCAATAGTAGTGAGTATGAAGAGAGCTTCAAAAAGTATTATGAAGTGATAGAAGAAAGCAATAAGGTGTTCTCCAAAAACTTTTGAGAATATAAGAGCCATACCTATTGCTAAGCTCGGAGCTCCACCTGTTCTTGAAAGTATAGTTTTTTCCTCTATTGCACGCGCGAGATTTTCTATATCTTCCGCCGTTATATAAAATCCCCAAGTTTTTATTTTCTCCACAGCAGATGCTACAGTTTTACCTATTTCGGATTGAGGAGAGTTTATGGCAAAATAAATTCCGGGATCCATAGTAACAGCAGCTATCAGAGCCATAACCGCAACAAACGATTCCATAATCATACCAGCGTACCCAACAAATCTTGCATCAGTTTCCTTATCTAAAAGTTTTGGTGTTGTTCCAGATGACACAAGGGAGTGGAATCCAGAAATTGCTCCGCAAGCTATTGTTATGAACAGAAACGGAACCAAATCTCCCTTCCATACCGGACCATCTCCGTTTATAAATTGTGTTATAGCGGGCATTTTTATTTCGGGAATAGCAAGGAATATCCCGACAGCTAAAATAACAACAGTTCCTATTTTTAAAAATGTACTTATGTAATCGCGTGGCGCAAGGAGAAGCCAAACCGGTAGCACAGAAGCGAACGCACCGTAAAGTATAAGGAATATTGCAATTTGCTTTTCTGAAAGGGAAAAGAATTCTGAAAGTTCAGGGTGCAAAGCTATAAATCTACCAGCAATAAGGCTTGCGACAAGGGCTAAAAAACCAAATAATGATGGAAAAACAATATCCCCAGGTTTTATCTTCCACATCCATACTCCCATAATCATGGCAATTGGGATGGTCATAAAAATAGTGAATACTCCCCATGGGCTTTCAAACATAGCTTTCACGATAACGAGAGCAAGCACTGCCATAAGAATAGTGAGTATTGAATATATTCCTAAAAGAACGAGTGTTCCTGCGAATTTACCAAGCTGTTCCGATGCTATTTCTCCCAAAGATTTTGCTCTGCTCCTTACAGATATTATGAGAATTACCATATCTTGAACCGCACCAGCCAAAATAACTCCAAATATTATCCATAAAGTAGCAGGGAGATATCCCATCTGAGCTGCGAGAACAGGTCCAACAAGAGGTCCCGCCCCGCTTATTGTAGCAAAGTGATGCCCAAAAACCACATATCTGTTTGTAGGTACAAAATCATACCCGTTATTGAAAATGTGAGCAGGAGTTGGATTTGATGAATCTAATTTAAAGACCCTGTTTGCTATAAATCTACTATAATACCTATATCCAACAAAGTAGGAAGATAGAGCCAGAACTAAAATCCACGCTGCTGATATGTTCTCTCCTCTGTATATTGCAAGAACAAGTAGTGAAATAAAGATGATGGAACCGAAAATAAAGGGTATAAAAGGACCGCCAAGCTTACCAGAGTTTTCAGCTCTAATGATTTTTTCTTTTATCTTATCAGAAAATGGTATATCATGCATGCACATAATTAGGAATTTTTAAGAGAAAAAGAAAAAATTTTTTTATAACTAATTCTTTTTTCTAATTCTTTTTCTAATTCTTTTTCTAAACCCACAATACTTATGGTATCAAAAGAAGAATATGGATAAATATTTTATTTGCTATTTGAGTTGAAAATATTTATAATATTTGTGTGAGTGTTGGAAGATTTGAATTTTATTTTAGGAGTTAGGAGTTCGGAAAAATGTTTGATGTAGAAAAAGGGAATATCTCAGTAGAAAAAGGGAATATCCCAGCTATATTTATCAAGATGTGCCCTAACTGTGGTGGAGATATAACATCTGATAGATTATCAAGATGGCTCCCATGTATTTCATGCCTTCCGGAGGTTCCAGAAAACATAACTTTTGAGGAAATAAAGAATGAGCTCGAAAGATTAGGAAGACTTAAAAATTTGGCAAAGATATATGAGGTAGAAAAAAGAGCTGATGAATTTTCAAAGTTTTTTGAGAAGATCGTAGGATTTCCCCCTTGGTCATTACAAGTAGGATGGGCGAAGAGAGTACTGACAGGTCAGAGTTTTGTAGCTCTCGCTCCAACGGGTGTAGGTAAGACAACTTTTGGAATTGTTACGGCTCTGTTTTTGGAAGGTAAATCATATATTATAATACCTACAAAGCTTCTCTCAAAACTTGTGGCAAAGAGAATTATAGAAGCTGCGGAAAAATTAGGAATAAACAAAAAGATACTTATAGTTCATGGAGCGAAAAATAACAAGGAGAAGGAGGCTCTTCAAAATTCAGATTTTGATATACTCATAACAACAAGCATGTTCCTTGCAAGAAACGAAAAACTCATTTTAGATAAAAGATTTGATTTTATATTCATAGATGATGTTGATACATATCTCAAACAACCTAAAAATGTTGAAAGGATACTGAAAGTTATGGGATTGAACGATGACGATGTAAATGAATTAAAAACACTCATGAACAGAAAATTTTCTATCGCCAGAGGAAAGGAATCAATAGAGGAAAAAATAAAAGGATTCAACGAAATCAGTGAGAAAGTATCGGAAATCAGAAAGAAAATAAAAGGAGTTTTAGTAATCTCATCAGCAACTGCAAAACCCAGAGCGAATACAGCAAGATATTTCAGAGAAATATTTGGATTTGAAATATCTCCATATGCAACAACAATGAGAAATATAGAGGATACAATAATAAACTACAACGGAGAAAATAACGGGAAAGAAAAGCTCACAGATATCAAGTCTTATGTATTTGAGAAAACAAGAGAAGTTATACAAAAGTGCGGAAATGGTTGTTTTATCTTTATAAACGCGGAGTACGGGAAACAATCGGTCTATGAAATGAAAGATTTTCTCAAATCATCAGGAATAGAAGTAGCAACTTATGAAGAATTCGATGAGAAGGTCCAAGAAAAATTCAGGAACGGAGAAATAAAAGCTGTAATAGGTATATCGTCTTTGAGAAATCCGCTTTGCAGAGGAATAGACATGCCAGATGCCGTAAGGTATGCCGTGTTTGCAGGGGTTCCGAGATTCATTTTTTCTCTTGGTGAGATAGATGAACCAGCAAAAATGTTGGGGGTACTTATATCTTTGAAGAACGTAATAGGGAACGGAAAAAAGATTTTCTCATTCATAGAATCAATGAAAAAATATTCAGGAATGAGAGCGGAGGATATAGAAAAGTATCCTCCGATAAAAGAGAGAATTTTAAGTATAAAAAGCTTTATAGAAGAAAAGCTAAATGACCCGGAAGTGATAAAAAAGATAAAAGAGTCAGAAGACATACCTTTAAGAATAGGGGAAGATGGTAAGATAAAGTTTGTAGTTGCAGATTCATCTGCTTACATTCAGGCATCTGGGAGAACCTCACGCCTTTACGTAGGTGGTCTATCAAAAGGATTATCTGTAATGATAGTTGATGATAAAAAGGCTTTTGTTCAACTGAAAAAGCGATTGAGGTTAGATCTATTTGAATCAATAAATTTCAAAGAGTTTGACAAGATAGAACTTAAAAGTATTCTTGAAGAGATAGATAATGATAGAAAAAACATAAGAGATTTAATGGAAGGGAAAATAACACCATTAATTACACGAGCTTCTATAAAACCTCCGCAAAATGCTCTGGTAATAGTTGAATCTCCGAACAAAGCTGGAACAATCGCTAAACTCATCGGCAAGCCAACGAAAAGAAGAATAATAGTAAATGGGAATGGCAAGACTCAGGATGCATGGGAAGTCTCTCGTGGCGACCTGAACATAACAATAATAGCATCAGGAGGACACATAATTGATCTACCCTACTCTTATTACAGGGAAGACAACGGAAAAGATGAGAAATACGATGTCAAAATTGTAAGGCAGAACGGAAAAATAACCTTTATACCAAAGTACAAATCCATAAAAAGGTGTAGAAGTTGTGGAGAGAATTTCTTTGAAGATGAAAAATGTCCTTATTGTGGTTCAACGAACTTTGATGATAAATCAGAAGTGATTAAGGCAATACAAAAACTTGCCCAGGAAGCAAATCTCATTTTCATCGCAACAGATCCAGATTACGAAGGAGAAAAGATAGCTTTTGACCTATTCATGTCTATACCAAAATACAAAAAAGAAATAAAAAGAATAGAATATCACGAAGTGACAAGGAAAGCAATATTCAACGCTATACAAAATCCGCGAGACATTAACCTATCACTTGTTATGTCGCAAATAGTCAGAAGAGTTACAGATAGGTGGGTGGGATTTGCTATGAGTGAATTTTTACAAAAAGAAGAGGATAAAAGATGGTTATCGGCTGGACGAGTTCAGACCCCTGTTCTTGGATGGCTAATAGAAAGAGAAAAAGAGATGAAAAATAAAATCGGTGTTCTGAGCTTCAAGGGAGAAGAAAATGGAATATCGGATTCAATAAGAATTGAAAATAAAGAACAAGCGAAAAGAATTAGCGAATCAATCAAAAAATTAAAAGGTAGAAAAAGAAAAAACGAAGAGGATGAAAAACAAAGATTAGAAAATGCGAAAATAAAAATAAGGTATGAACTTTTAGATACAAGTGAAGATACGATAAATCCACCTCCTCCTCTTAATACTCCTGAACTTATAAAGGAAGCTTTCTCAAAATTAAAGTTATCTTCAACCCAAACTATGAATCTTGCTCAACAGTTATTTGAATTGGGTATAATTACGTATCATAGAACAGACTCAACTCATGTTTCAGATGTCGGAATTTCGCTTGCAAAGGAGTTTATAACAGAAAATATTGGAGCAAATTATTTCGTAGGAAGAGCTTGGGGCGAAGAAGGAGCTCACGAATGTATAAGACCAACAAAAGTTCTAACACCAGACGAGTTATCAATATCATCAAAAATAGGAACAATATCTTTATCTGAAAATGCAATAAAGCTCTATGAAATTATATTCTCAAGATTCATAGCAAGTCAGATGAAACCAATAAAAATTCTCAAAGGAAAAGTAAAGCTAAAAATAAGCTGGAATGCAAACGGAGAGGAAATTTCAATAGAAAAAACATCAGAAATGAATTTAAAAGTTATCGAAGATGGCTGGAACAAAGTTAATTTTCTTCCAATTTCAGATGTCGGAAGACTTATAGTTGAAAAGAAGGTTATTGAATTTGAAACAAAAGATTTCAAATTTTCCTTTGTACCCCCCGTTCCCCCATATACTCACGGTTCTCTTATAGAAGAGATGAGAAAAAGAGGTATTGGGAGACCCTCAACTTATGCATACATAATAAAAACCCTAATCGATAGAGGCTATTGTATAGATAGAAAAGGTTTCATAATTATAACAAAATTAGGAAAAGAAGTGTATGAGAAGTTAAGGAGTAGCAATAAATATTCAAAATATACAAGTGAAGAATACACGAGAAAAGTGGAAGAAAAGATGGACAAAATCGGCAAAGGCGAAGAAAATTATATGGAAGTATTAAAAGACCTTTATTTCGAGCTTTTCCAAAACGAGCAAACCTATAACTAAAAAACTAAATTTTTTTCCCTTCTTTTTTTCTCTTTCTTTCCCTCTTTCTTTTTCATATTATCTCATTCCTACTCTCTTACCTTCTTACTCTTTTCACCTTCTTGGCCTCTTACTTGCTAGTTTCATTTAGTCTTTATTCGGTTGGCTTTATTTATTTGATTTCTCTCTTATGTAGTTTATAGCGTCTTTTACTGTTCTTATTTTATCTAAATCTTCGTCTGGGATTGATATACCAAACTCCTCTTCAAGCTTCATTATCATATCAACAAGGTCAAGGGAATCAAGACCGAGATCCTCAATAAAAGAAGCATCATCCCTTATGTCAGATACACTTTTTCCAGCTTTTTCTGCAATAACGCTTTTTATTTTCGTCTCAAGGTCGTTCATATTTTTTCACCTCCCGGTAATTTAAAAAAGAAAAAATGATTATGATAAAATAAAATAAAAAAATAAAATAAACAAAAAACAAAGGCTAACCCAATTAAAACAAGTAAAAGTTAATACAAAATTTAGAAAAAAAACAGAAAAACTTTTTATTTTGTATATATGGTATTTCTGACGGGAGCTACTGGTTTTATCGGAAGTTGGACATTAAAAGAGTTATTATCAAAAGGATATAAGGTAAGAATATCTTTGAGAAAAAATTCAAATACAGAAAATATACAAAACTTTCTCGATAAGGTCGAAGTCTTGTTTGGAGATCTCAAAGATGAAAACTTCGTGAAAGAATGTATAAAAGGTTGTGAGTATATAATTCACACGGCAGGAAAGGTGGATACATCACTGATAAAGGAAAAGCAGGCAGAGATAATGGCATCTAATTATATTTCAACACAAAACATATTCAAACAATCCATAAGATCAAGAGTAAAAAAAATTGTGTTTTTAGGTTCTATATTTGGGCTGGGAAAGGGAAAAAACAATAATTTAGCCGATGAAACAGTTCAGTTTAATTTAGAACACCTTGAAAAGAAAATTCCTTATGTTAGAGCAAAAAGAATGTCAGAAATAATAGCGGACGAATACATAAGAGCAGGACTAAAATGTGTCAGGGTCTATCCTAATTTTTGTTTAGGCGAAGGAGATATATATTTTTCCTCATCAAAAGCAATCTTACCTTTTGCTATGGGGATGAATTTTTATTTTGACATGGGGATAAACATCCAGTGGGTTGGGGATGCAGCAAAAGCTCTGGTGCTTGCACTTGAAAAAGGAAAAGAAGGAGAAAAATATATAGTCGGTGGAGAAAACATACACTATGAAAAAATAGGTAAAATTGTTTGTGAAAGACTTGGTAAATCTCCCCCTAAAACCAAAATAAACCCTAAAATATTCAAGNTTTTNCTTTTTATACCACAAAAGCTCCTTGAGGCAATTGAAAAGAAAATTTTCAAAAATGTGAAATTAGATGTAGGAACACTCCTTATAGCATCAGAAAAATATTGGTACTACTCAGATAATAAAGCTCGGAATGAGTTAGGGTATTCATCACGGTCAGTTGAAGAAACTCTATACGAAGCTGTTGATTGGATAACCAAATCAAGGGAGAAAAGATTTAAGGATAAAGGAAATCCGAAAAATTAGAAATGTAGGTATTTGAGTATATAATAGTAATTATGTGGTGGTGGACGTAGCTCAACTGGAAGAGCACGGGACTGTGGCTCCCGGGGTTGCGGGTTCGAGCCCCGTCGTCCACCCCCTCTTTCTATGACAGAAGAAGAAAAAATAAGACAAATTCTCTCTTTCAAAAACATAGCAGTCGTCGGAATGAGCGATAACCCAGAAAAACCTTCAAACAGAGTCCCTGCATATCTTATGAAACAAGGGTACAAAATAATTCCTGTAAACCCAACGAAAGATGAGATAATGGGGATTAAATCCTATAAAAGCCTCCTTGATATTGAAGATGAAATAGATGTCGTTG
>AWOA01000069.1 GCA_000494225.1 Candidatus Calescibacterium nevadense OTU 1 | reverse complement strand
TGCAATAGAAAGGAAGAAAAGAAGAGGAGATATAAAGGCTATATGGTTACAAGAAGGAATAATAAATGATGAAGCCAAAAAACTTGCAGAAGAAAACGGATTACTTTTCATTCAAGATAAATGCATGTTCAGAGAACATCTGAGAATAAAAAATTCAGAATAAAAAATTTAAATTCAGAATAGAATAAAAAATTAAAGGGTTAAGAATAAAAATTCACAACCCGAAACCTAAACCAAAGTATATCCTGACTGGTGCTTTGAGAGGGTCTTGCAAACCACGAGCAAAAATCATCTCAAAAACAAATCCATATCTATAAAATAAATTACCATACAAAAGAAAACCCCCGTAAACAGAACAAAGAAAATCTTCGCCGGAACAAATACGAGGCGGAATTTCCAAACCTTCTCCTCTCTGTGCAAATCTAAAAGTATCAAAAGCAGCAATAATAGAAAACTTATTCAGAGAAAAAGTCGAAAACAAAGGAACATATCCGTACCACAAATCAAATGTAGAAGCNGTTTGTAGTCTCAAATACCAATCCCCGAAAAAAACAAAAAAGTATCCAGGAGACGTTCCCCTGAATTCATCAAAAATTTCAACATCTTGTAGTGTATAACCACCAGAAGGGAATAATATCAAAGATATGTTCCGACCAAAAGCGACAGGAAGCGTATAAGCAAAACGTAATTCGCCTTCAAGTCTAGCAGATTGATAATTTTTAATTTCAAGAGTTTGGGAAATATCAAATTGTTTTTCGGAAACATCAAGAATTGTTGAAAAGAAAGTAGAACGAAAAACAGCTAATAAAGATAATGCCCCAATAGGAGAAGGGAAAGATAATAAACTATTAGCTCCGATGAAAGCATTTATAGATCTTGCTCTAAAAGATTGAGAAAATGGCACTATAAAGAAACCACTAATGTTAGCNGAGNCGGAATAAATTTCCCCAAATGCGCCAGCTTCTAAATATAATGCTCTCGCAGGTACAGCAGGAGCAGTACCATACAAAATGGGAAATATGATTCTTCCTCCCCCGAAAATGTCAAAAATATTTGATGATTGAGTTATATTGAGGACGGTACTAGTAGTCAAAGGTACAGCCTTTATATTTTCTGCCCCAAAAAATAAGGATGGTATAAAGTGCTTAAAATAAATCAGATCGGTCTGGAAAATCAGACTCCAAGAACCACGAACTCCTAAAAATCCGTTTCCTAAAATCTGAGCACGCCCTAACCTATCAAATGTTCCTAACTCAAAAGAAAGACCAAAAATATCAAGCGGCAGAAAGAAAGTTCTTGCAGAACCCGTGAGAAAAGGAGTCAGAGTAAGTCCCAAGATTGGAACAAATAATGGAGAAGATAGACTCAAAATTCCAACACGTTTTGGTTGAAAGTGAGTAGAATCAGAATTTATTTCTGGTGCGATTTCTTCTTCATGTTCAGCGAAATCTATTCTGTCTAATAAAACAGGTTCGGATTTTTCAATAGGGATCCAATTTTCTCTCTCAGCTTTGAGTTCTCTTACTCTGAAACCTTCTGGCTCAAACGATACATACAAAACCCCTTTTGTTGAAAAATCCACAAATAGAGCAGATGATATTTCCTCCGTTATCTTCCAAGTTTCTCCGGATTTCAGGTCTTTCACATATATGTTAAAAACCCCATCTCTATCTGATGAAAAAGCCACAGTTTCAGCCGAAACAAATTGAGGGTCCCTATCCTCAAATTCATCCTGTGTTATGAAAATAAGCTCTTTTTTATCATATATTACACTTTCTATCTCTGGTTCAAATGGAATTAAGACTATATCTTGTTTTTTCCCATCAAAGTATGATGCTATTATAAATTTCCCGTCCTGTGAAAATCTTGGAAAAGTAAATTGTTCCCCTGATGAAAACTTTGTAATTCTATATTCTTTTCCTTTTTCAATATCATAAACGAAAATATTTCTTGAATCAAGTTCATTTTTTACATAAACCAAAAACTTGTTATCCGGTGAGAAAGATGGAAAAGATGCCCTTCTTGATATGTCCTTCAAATCCTTTATTTTTATCTTTTTCCCCTGCTTTACATCTTTACTTTCTTCTATTTCTATTCTTCCCAAAGAGAGTTGAAAGTATTCTTCTGGTATTGATGCAAAGAAAATAAATTTTTTTGTAGGTTTGAAAAAAGATATAGCTATGTAGGTTCCACTCACAGCATACGAATTTACACGACCAAAAACTTTTTGTGGTTTTTTATCCCCTTCATAATACATAAGTGTTCCATCTTGAATGACAAAAAAACCGTCCCCATAATATTTTGGTAAAGACACGTAGTATATATTTCTCTCATAAAGACCACCTTTTTGTTTTTCGAGCTTCAGAAGTTTTCCTTGCAATTTGCCCTGGCTTTGCTCAAACCTTGAAATTTGTTCCTGATAGTTTGTGTGAAGCCAGTTTTTCCACTTGGTTTCAAGTTGAGAAAACTTTTCTCCTGTCGATTTTTCAAAACAACTCTCATAGGAGAAAGTCAGAACACCGGAAGCACAATCAATTGTCCTCAAAATAGCATCCCATCCATAGTTTTCCTTTATGAAATATAGAAAAGAGAAACCGTGATTATAAACGATTTCTCCCTGCCAAGCTTGCTTTGCCTCAAAATTCCAAAGGTATTTTAAAGGATAAATTTTTTTGTGATAAAGTAAGGTTCGCAAAATCATGTTTCTGTAAGAGTCAAGGGCATCGTATCCGAGTTCCTGTGTCACAAGTTGTGCTATACCTTCCGTGAAATAAGCTGGTTCAGAATAAGGTGGCAAACCAAAGGCAAATCCACCCACTAATGTAGATTGATTTTCAGATAGCGAAATAGAGCATAAACTCCCCTTACCTATTCCACAAAAGAGACCTCCTATTATAAAAATGGTCGGGATATATCTTGATGTTTTTTTAGCCTTTCTCAAAGCTACGATATGAGAAAACTCGTGCGTCAAAACATCTTGAAGCCATGGGTGTCTCCCCCTCAAAGGGANGTAATAAATATCAGCNGCAAAAANAACTATTTGGTCAAAGATTTCAATGGCAAACCCATTCCCTATATCATCGACATCTAAAAAAACTATATGAGTTTTTCTATCAAGAGGATTTTTAAGTGTATTTACGACGTGTGCATATGCTCTTTCTTCTAAAAATTGAGCGCTTCTTTGAACAAAATCTTCAAGACCTTCATAGTAATATAAAACAAAATGAGTTGTCTCAATACTATACCATTTTTTTACGAGGTTGAAATTCAAAACAAAAAAA
>AWOA01000068.1 GCA_000494225.1 Candidatus Calescibacterium nevadense OTU 1 | reverse complement strand
TGAAAACAAAACAAGAATTTTTTAATGGAAAACCAAATCATACACAAGATTTTGTTTTTGTAAACAAAAAGGGGAAAAAATTAACGAGACAAGGTCTATGGTTTATTCTCAAAAAATACGGATTTTATCCACACCTTTTGAGGCACTCCTTTGCTACCCACCTTATATCAAAAGGAGCAGATCTGAGGTCAGTTCAGATAATGCTCGGACATTCAAATCTATCAACAACACAAATATACACAAAAGTTTTTCCATCAGTCCTCCAAGAGACTATAAAAAAATTTCATCCACTTGAATTTCTTACAGAAAATAAAAGAAAAGAAAAAGAATATAAACGGAAATAAGATAAGAGGGAAAAAAGAAAAGAAGAAAGAAGAAAAAGAAAAAAGAAAATTTTTTTATCTCCGAAGAATTTTTTTATCTCCGAAAATTCTCCCCCAAGAATTTATCTTTGATTATGGATATTATTTTTTTGTCAGAATCATAGGTAATAAGTTTTTCGGCCTCTTCAATTGGGAACCAACTTAAATCAATAATTTCTCCTGGGGTTTTTATATTTTTGCTATCATCTTGCGGTTCCATAAGAAACCAGAAAACAGTTTTTTTGACAGTACCACCATCTCTATCTTTGAAAAAATAAGTGAAGTTTCCTATTTCGCCTTTTATTTTTGCCTTCACACCTGTTTCCTCTTCAACTTCTCTTAAAGCAGCTTGCTCTTTTGTCTCNCCTTTTTCTATATGCCCCTTAGGAAACGTCCAAACTTCTCTCCCAGAAAGCGTCCTTACCTTTATCATAAGAACTTTTCCGTCTTTCAATACAACACCACCAGCAGAAAATTCTCTCTTCATTTTATTAAGATTATAAAGTTTATTTTTGAATTTGAGTTTTTTAAATTTGTAATATTCCACAAAGCNAAANACAAGCGGTCATCCAGATAATAAATCTTCTTTTTTCTATTTTATTTTTTATACATTTGTTTATTCATAGAATTAAATTCTCGTTTAATTTAAGATCATTTGTGCTGAAAATTTTCCATCAAACTGTAAGAAAATCAGGTCTGTCTTCTTTCGTATTTCCTCTATAACTTCAAAACTTTCTGTTTTTAACTCCGATCTCATAGCGTAAAACATCTATACCAATACAATTAATTATATAGTAAGTAAATTAAATAAACATATATAATCCGTTAACATATAATCCAAGCAGTTTTACCACTACCAACAAGAAGTAATATATCATTTTCTTTTAAAACCAATGCCATTTAAAATGGCTCCTATTTATCTGTGTATGAAATTTACCTCTATATGGATGTAGCTAAATAGTTAGATATTGATTAACATAGGGTTTTTTGAGTAATAAAAAAGTAATCTGTATATGTGTCATCAACGATTTTAAAGTAATACACTCTTTTGATAACATTATCCATTAAATTTGATGAACGCAAAAGCTTAAACTACCTCAAATCATTTTTTACTTTAAAATCAACATCCAAGAAATGAAGCTCTAACTGAGCAAGGGCTAAATCTCTATCTTTTTTACCAATATTCAAACTTTCGGACCTGACTTACTCTTTAACAATATGAAAATATCCCTTTTTTCACTTTAATTTATTTAAGTTTTGATTTCAGAAAATTTCGCAAAGGTATTTCTTGTCCGCAAAACGAAATATCATTTTTAATTTAACAATTAAATATCAGTTATATAAATGACATTTTTGTTTCATTTAGTTTCAAAAAGAAACATAAATCCCGCAAATTTCATAGAAAAAAACTTGGAACAAAAATTGCTTATTTTAAGTATGGATGCAGAAAAAATAAAACCTTGGGAGCAAATAGATATAAACAAACAAAAGGAAGGTTTTGATGTATGGAAAGAAATAGATGAATATGAAGAAATTATAAGAAAATTTTTCAGCGAAGAGATCCATCCAGATAGGTTCAAAGGTTACAGACTCAATTTTGGAACATACGGGGTAAGACATCACCCAGAAGGAATGCACATGCAAAGAGTAAAAATACCATCTGGGTTCATTTTCTCAGAGCAACTCAGAGTTGTAGCAGATGTTGTTGAAAAGTATGCAGGCTCAGGTCATGGTCACCTTACAACACGACAGGATATTCAGCTTCACTATGTAAAGCTTGAAAATGTTCCGGATTTGCTCAGGATGTTAGCAAAAGTTGGTATAACAACACGCGAAGCTTGCGGCAACACAGTAAGAAACATAACTTCATCTTATCTTTCAGGAATATGTCCGAATGAGATTTTTGATGTCTTACCTTATGCTATATATTGCACAAGATACTTTTTGAGACATCCTCTCACTTCAACCTTACCGAGAAAATTCAAAATTGCTTTTTCAGAATGCGAAAAAGACGAAGCTTTGGTAAGAATCCACGATATAGGAGCAGTGGCACAAATAACAAAAAACGGAAAAGAACAAAGAGGGTTCAAAGTTTATGTAGGTGGAGGNCTCGGACCAGTTCCCGTAGAAGCGAAATTACTTATTGACTTTGTAAAAGATTACGAACTTTATCCACTCATAGAATCTGTGATATATGTATTCCACAAATATGGAACGGAAGAAAGAAAATTCAGAAACAAAGCAAGATTAAAATTCCTGATAGCAAGAATAGGTTTTGAAAAATTCAAAGAACTTGTTTTCCAAGAGTTCGAAAAATTAAAGAAAGTAAGAGAGGAAATAAAAGATGAACTTATACAATATGTAGATTAAAATTCCTGATAGCAAGAATAGGTTTTGAAAAATTCAAAGAACTTGTTTTCCAAGAGTTCGAAAAATTAAAGAAAGTAAGAGAGGAAATAAAAGATGAACTTATACAATAGCAAGATTAAAATTCCTGATAGCAAGAATAGGTTTTGAAAAATTCAAAGAACTTGTTTTCCAAGAGTTCGAAAAATTAAAGAAAGTAAGANAGGAAATAAAAGATGAACTTATACAATATGTAGAAAACTTCCCTTTACCTGCTCCTACAAAGACAGGAAGGGAAGACGGACCGCAAAATGAAAAGAAATTAAAACAACCAAAAATGAAACCTAACCTTTCAGATCCGAAATTCAAGCTTTTCCTTGAAAAATACACATTCAAACAAAAACAAGAGGGATTCTTCGGTATATATGTAAAACCACCACTTGGTAATCTTAAACCAGATGATTTCAGAGCAATAGCAGACCTGGCAGAAATATACGGAGCAGGCTACGTGAAAATAACACCTGGCCAAAAAATTCTTATACCGTGGGTTGAAGAAAAATTCTTATATGATATATATGCAGAACTTTCTGAGAAAGGATTTATAAATGGTAAAGTTCCAGAATCTGCAAGAGAAATAGTTTCATGTCCTGGTGCCTTTTCATGTAAGCTTGCGGTAACACATCCATATAACCTTGCGGAACATATATGGGAAAATGTAGAAAATCTTGAAGGATTGAGAATACACATATCAGGTTGTCCGAACTCATGCGGTCAGCATCACATAGGAGATATAGGATTTTACGGAGCGAGTGCAAAAGTAGATGGGAAAATTGCTCCATACTACATAGTACTTATTGGAGGATATGGCTTTGAACAGAAGGCAAAATTTGGAGATGTTATAGGAAGGATTCCGGCTAAAAATGCACCATTATTTGTAAAAGAAGTTGTAGAACTATGGAAAAAAGAAAGAAAAGATGGAGAAAAATTCTACGAGTTTGTTGAAAGAATAGGAGAAGAAAAATTTAAAGAAATTCTCGCAAAATACTCAAAGGTTTCACCTTCTGATCCAGATGTTTTCAGAGAACCAGGAATATCAGAAGAGTTCAAAATGGAAGCAGAAGCAAGGGGAGAATGTGCTGGAAGCCTCATAGACCTTATGGCTATAAATCTTTTCGATGCTTTCAGAAATATATATGATATCAAAGTCGAAGAAAAGCTCTATGGAGTGAAAAGAAATTCAATAAAGGAAAAGATACTCGACGCAATAATAAAGTGCGCCAAAATGTATGACTATCTTGAAGGTGAAGAGCCACAAGAAGAAGAAAAAATATTGAATATCTTTGTTGAAAGAATATTGCCAAAAAGATGGTTCTGCTCAGATTGGTCAGATCTGAAACAAAAATACTACGAGGTAAAATCGGAAGACTTTGAAAAAATATCNGAGCCGAAAATAAAAGAGTTCATAAAATACGCAACANATTTTGTAAAAGATGCAGAAAAAGCATTTGTACGACTAAAACCTAATCTCAAAATTCAAGAGTGTATCAGGCAAAAAGAAGAACACGTTCCCGGCGAATAAAATCTTACATGATAATTTGAAATCTAACGAAATTTGTAATACTACGAAGATAACAAACTAAACTATAAAGGGTATGCCGAATAGCAAGAGTTTTGATAAGGAAAATCAACTGAAAGACGACACTTTTTACTACGANTATTTGGTTTCAAGATACAAAAACCCAAAAAATAGAGGCAAAATAGAAAATGCAGATATAATATATGAAGAAGGTAATCCTTCATGCGGAGATGTGATAAAAATATATGTCAAGTTATCGGAAGATAAAAAGGTAATAGAGGACGTAAAATTTGAGGGGTACGGATGTACAATATCGCAGGTTTCCGCTGATATTCTGGCAGATTTAGTGAAAGGTAAAACAATTGATGAAGCAAGAAATTTTTCAAAAGATAATTTACTTGAAGANCTTGGNATTGAGTTAAGTCCTATAAGGTTAAAGTGTGCCCTGCTATCTTATAAAGTCTTCAAAATGGGGGCATACGGAATAAAAGTTGATGTTGATTGAGAGAAATCTGCTCAATCTTTTTTCTGACTAATCTTTTTTCTGCTCTAACATTTTTCTCTTTTATTTTTTTCTGACTAATATTTCTCTCTCGGGTGTAATTTTTTATAGATGAAAANTACGCTATCTAAATCAAGATGTAAATATTTTTGAGTAGTGTTTATAGACGAATGTCCTAAAAGCTCCTGAATTATTCTTATATCTGCTCCACTTTTGAGGAGATGAGAGGCATATGAGTGTCGGAGAAGATGTGGCCAAACTTTTTTCCCTANTTTCANAATNCCAACACGCCGAACTATTTTCCTTATATATCTTTCAGAAAGACGTAATCCAAATTTATTTATAAAAAGAAAATCTGTTTTTGCTACTTTATTTCTTTCCGAAATATAATCATTAAGAACAGAAAGTGTAAATTCAGGAATTGGAACAACTCTCCATTTATTTCCTTTACCCTTAACTCTTATGAAATTTCCCTGTATATCGGAAATTTTTAGGTTCGCAAGCTCTGAAACTCTTAAACCACANCCATAAAGAGTAGAAATTAAAGCAAGGTCCCTCTTTTTCTCAACATCTAAAAGAGATAAAGCTTCATCTTCGCTCAAAAAATCAGGAATCTTCTTCTTTCTCTTTCTGAAAGGCACAAGCTCAGCCGGATTTTTAGTTATAATTCCCTTCCTTTCAAGAAATCTGAAAAACGATTTCAAAGAGGCTAATTTTCTCTCACAAGTTGCATCCTCCATCTTCTTCTCCTTCACAAGATACTTTATAAAACTTTCAATATCTTGAACATCAATCTCATAAGGGGTTTTTCTTACAAATGAGAAAAATTGCAAAAGATCTTCCCTATAAGATTTCAAAGTGTTCTGAGAAAAGTTCCCTGAATCCAAAAAGGAAATAAAAGCTTCAATCAAATCTTGATAAGACATAAAACGATTAATTAGAATTTTAAAAAATAGGAAATCAAAAAATACTGGAAAAAATACTGGAAAACGGACTTCTTACTATATAACAAGAATCTAAAATAATCCACAAATCACAATTGCCCAAAAATTTCCTTGAAAGCAGATGCTATTACTNCNTTNGCCTCAAGGAAATCTATGTATGATACGCCAGAAAAATCTTTAAGCTCATTCCAAAATACCTCATCATCTTCTTGAATCCATATATCTTCAAGAGGGACATCGCTCCTTATTTTTAGATATTTTTCAATTTTTCTCAAAACATCGTATGCTGATTTTATTTTTGGGAAAAAGTAAGAAGCAAAATTTACTCCCTCCTTGAAATCAAGCTCGAATCTTCTCTCTTTAAGTAAAACGAAAAATGTTATGAACTCTATATCTTGCATTCCTCCGAAGCAGTACTTCAAATTTATGAGTTTTTTTCCATTCTCAAATTTGAAAGAAAGTTTTTCCAAAGATTTTTTTCTCAAATCTTTCATAGCAGAAACAATAGACTCCAAATCAATATTTTCAAAAGCCAGTTTTTTTATTTCGTTGAGTAAAAAATCAAATTCGTGTCTTTTATCTCCCCCGAAAACAACACGAGATTTGAGTAAAGAAAGCCTCTGCCATATATCTGCTTTATTCAAGTAAAATTCCCAAAAAGCATCAAAAGATAAAGCAAGAGGACCAGCATGTCCCGAAGGTCTTAACCTCATATCAACTTGCAGTCCATATCCCTCTTTTGTGGATGCCGTGAGAAAAACTATGAATTTTTGAGAAAACCTTATCCACTTTTCAGGGTCCGGTTCAGAAAAAACAAAAATGAGATCGACATCAGAACCGTATATAGCTTCTTTTGAGCCATATTTTCCGAGAGCAATAATATAAAATGGGATATCGAGCTGACTGGGCGGAAGATTTATTTTAAGTTTTTCACGAGCAGTCAAAGATAAAGTTTGACACAAAAAAAAATCATAAATGCCGCATATTCTTTTAGAAATTTCATCGTGATGCAAAGACTTTGATATATCATCAAGCAAAAGCAAAAGTATTTTTTCTTTCTTTATTTTTCTCAATTCATCAAGAACAAAATCAACTTCTGCCGATTTTACACTTTCCCAAAATTCAATCTCATCTGGTAAATCAGGAGAAATTTGATAAGCCAAAAATATAGTATCAACGCTTTCTGGATGATTTATAAGATAATTTGCAGCTAATCTTGAAACACCGAAGAGCTTCGAAAGAATTTCAACTAATCGCTCATTTTTTGAAAGCATGTAATATATTCCTTTTCTTCTGCCAACCGCATTAATAAAAGAAGCAAAATAAGATAGAGCTAAGTTTTTGTCGTGAGCGCGTGAGCAATACCACACAATAGCTGAAATAAGTTTTTCAGATACCAAAATCCCCTCTGTCTTTATCTCAAATTCCAAAATCCCTTTTCTTTTCTTTTCCTTCAAAAAAAGAGTTTTATTTAGAAGGTTTCTTACAATTNCCTTTGCGGAAGATAAATCATAATACCTTAACTCAGAAAGATATTTTTCAAGTTCATAATCTGATACATTTTCTGTTATTATTTTATAATCTGGTAATTCTACCTCAAACGTTTGTTTGAAAATTTCTGAAACCCTATTTCTCACAGTTTTTAATCTTTCAAGAAATTCTTCTCGTGAAGTTCCATAGAAATCAAGAATTCTTTTCATATCCTTTTCCTCAAGGGTAAATCTTTGCTCTTCGTTAATTTGAATAAGAGATTCAATCTCACGCAAAAATAAATAACATTCCTTCAAAGAAGGGGTTTTATTTTTCTCTTCTGCGAGATAATCCTGAATTATATCCAAAAGTAAAGAAGTTCTTTTTTGTCTCAACCTTTCATCTTTTCCACCAAATATCAACTGATTTACAAAAACGACAAATTCTATTTCTCTTATTCCTCCTTCTGAGAATTTAACATCAAAAACTTTATCATCTCTTTTTATGTGTCTTGAAATAGCTAACTTTATCTCTTTCAATCTTTCAATCACAGAGAAATCAACATATTTTCTGAAAATGAATGGTTCAAGGTCTCGCAATAAATCCTGACCTATTTTTATGTTTCCAGCAACTGGTCGAGCACGCAAAAGGGCATATCTGTCATCTACTTGACCAAGATTAAGATAATACCATAAAAAGAAACTATCAGATACAGCAACAGGACTTGTTCTACCACCAGGTCTCAACTCAATATCTATTCTCCACAAAAATTTTTCTCCTTTTCTTTCTGAAGTTTCGTTTATAAACTTTCTTGCCGCCTTTATTATTTTTTCCTCGTCTGCTCCATTTTTGAAAACAAAAGATATATCTATGTCAGACGAGAAGTTTATCTCTTCTGCGCCAAACTTGCCGTAAGCCATAACGCAAATTTGATCCCTTGGAAAATACAACCCAACCAAATCATCTAAAATCTTCTCATACATTTTCGTAAGATCATAAAGAAAAGTATGAGTATCTATTTTGTGATTCAACCAAAGGTCAAGGAGCCTTCCCTGAGTAGAATATTTGAACTCAAATGCATCATCTAAACTCAAAATCGATGCTCTACTTATTTCATCAATAATTTGTTCGTTCATTTTAAGCTATATGATTTGAAGTAAAATGATATCTTAACTATACATTCTTCATCTTAAATTTGGATTTCATATTTTTCTTTTTTTATTTTATTTTTTTATTTATTTTTAGACTTCATTTCAATACTGATACTTTACAGATTAAAAATTTGACATTTACTGAACTATGTAATTTAGAATTTGGGGTAAAATTTCTCCTGCTTTGCCTTGTAGAGAAATATAACATAAATCAGAAAACGGGGTTGGCTCTAAATTAATCTCCACAACTTTTTTACGAGATTTTATTGAAAATTCTATCAGACCCGCAAAAGGATAGACAACACCTGATGTTCCGACAACAAGGACACAATCGGCTNCCTTCACCAAATCAAAAGACATATGTAAAATATCGGGATCAATCGGCTCCCCAAACCAGACTACATCTGGTCTCAAAAGATTTTTGCAATTTGGACACTTAGGAAGCTCGTCTTTATAGATTTCATAGCTTTCTCTTTTAAAATCACAGCTTATACATTTTTCTTTCCATATGTTTCCGTGAAACTCTATTATTTTTTGAGAACCAGCTTTTCTGTGAAGACCATCTACGTTTTGAGTTATAAGCCAAAATTTTTCTTTCACTTTTTCTAATTTTGCAATTGAAATGTGAGCAGGATTAGGTTCAGCAGATTTTATTTTTTCTCTACGCCAGCTATACCATTCCCAAACAAGATTTGGATTTTTCATAAAGGCTTCATAAGTTGCAAGCTGATGGGGAGAGTATTTTCTCCATAGACCATCTGCCCCTCTGAAAGTTGGTATTCCGGACTCAGCAGAAACACCGGCTCCCGTTAGCACAACAAGAAAATNNCTCTCTCTGATAAAGTTTCCTACGTATTTTGTTCTGCTATCCTCTACATTTTTAAAACTACTCATACTCAGATATTCAATACAAACATTCTCAATCCAATCCTATACGATCAATCTAATGGGGGCTCAATTGAATTTTAATAAAATTATTTAAAGATTTTTCTAAAAACAAGCAGAAATTATTAAAATAAAAAAATAAAAACATATAATATTAAATTATTATTTAAGAATTAAATTAATTAAATTATTATTTTAAGGATTTATTTATTAAAGGATAAAATTTATTTATTTATTTATTAAAGGATAAAATATAAGTGATAAAAGATAGAAATTTAATTAAAAATTAAAAGGAAAAAATAAAT
>AWOA01000067.1 GCA_000494225.1 Candidatus Calescibacterium nevadense OTU 1 | reverse complement strand
ATCAAACGGGTCTACTCCCACCCTCAGGCGCTGGCCCAGTGCAGGGCCTACATCACCATGATGGGCTTCGAACCGGTAAGCACGTACGACACAGCAGGCGCAGTCAAGCTCGTCAAGGAGATGGGCGACAGGTCGAACGCAGCGATCGCCAGCGAGCGGGCAGCAGGGATCTACGGGATGAAGGTCCTCGCGAAGGGGATAGAGGACTACGGCCGGAACTACACGAGGTTCCTCGTGATGGGGAGGGAGGCCGTGGGTGTGCCGAGGAGGCCGAAGACCTCGATCATCTTCTCGGTGCCGCATAAGGCAGGAGCGCTCTACAGGGCCCTCGAACCGTTCGCGACGAGGGAGATCAACCTGACCAAGATCGAGTCGAGGCCGACGAGGGCCAGGCCCTGGCAGTACTACTTCTTCGTCGACTTCGAGGGCGACGCCAGGGAGGAGAGGGTCAGGGAGGCGCTGACGGAGCTGGCCTCGAGGACGCTCTTCCTGAAGGTCTTGGGCACCTACGAGAGCGGCAGGGTAGAGTTCGAGGAGTGAGGGCTGCTGGGTTTTTGATTCCGTGCCGCGTTTCCCTCGCTGAACGGCGAACCACTAAATAACAGGATCCTTCCTCCGTCTGCCGGGGGCCGTGGTCTAGAGGTATGACGCCGCCTTGACGCGGCGGAGGTCCCCGGTTCGATTCCGGGCGGCCCCAGTTACATCGCGAACGTCTGCTGCGATGCTGGAACGCGTAAGGTCCTCCTCTCACATGCCGTTTATGGGCCTTCCCACCGCTTTCAGAATCCGCCGAACGAGTCGTTCACAACGGATAAATGATGGAATTCGGTGAGGGCACCGATGGTCAAGGCGTTCCTCATCTCCGTCGTCCTCTTGCTGCTCGCCGCCTCGATGGCCCTCCTGTTGACCGACGCCCAAGCCCAGAACGTCAGGACCTTCACGCTCTATCTGAACGACTACGGCTTCAACGCCAGCAGGGGAGGGCCTACGCTGGTGGTGGATCAGGGCGACGTCGTCAGGATAAGGCTGATCGGCAACGGTTCGGGGCCGATCGTGCACGACTTCGTCCTCGACGCCAACTCGCCGTCGCCTTACGACGTCAGGAGCCGGAGGCTCGGGAGGGGACAGGAGCAGGTGATCGAGTTCGTCGCAAACTATCCGGGCGAGTTTAGGTACTACTGCAGCGTCGCGCCACCGTTCGGACCGAGTCACAGGGAAAGGGGACAGGAGGCCACCATCGTAGTCAGGCCTAGGGAAGGCGCGGAGCGGACCGATACCGTCACCGTCCAGACGACTCCTGTCATGCGGGAGGGAGGTCAGCCTGGCCCTCAGGGCGACCTGACGGTTCCGGTGGTGGTGGCAGTTGCTGCTGCGGCCGTCTTGGGAGGGGCGATGATATGGCTGAGAGCTCGGAGGTCGCGCCGCTGATACCCCATACCGCCTCGGTCGCCGGACAGACCCATCTGCTGCTCACCGATGCGGAGCTCTGGGCCGTCGCACCCGGTCACGCCTACGGGCTGATCGCGATAACCGCCATCGACTTCCTCGCTTACCTGCTGTTCGTCGTCAGGCACGGCCTCAGGAGGAGGCTGCTGACGGCGTGGGCCCTGGTGAAGCTGGGGCTGTTCCTGGGCGACGTCCTCACGGCTCCCGAGTTCGGCTTGAGCCACCTCGAGTTCGCCGCATACCTCTTCGGTCTTCCAGGTTACGTCGTCGCGGTCATCGCACAACCATTCGTCGTCGCGGCCGTACTGCTGACAGGTAGGGGGAACTCCGGGAAGGGATCGCACGGTTTGTCGAGCCCGCAACTCAGGTGAGGCGTGTCTCAGAGCTCAGCCCATCCCTCGCCTTCGCCCGCTCCACCCTCATCGAGTCCTTCCTCGGGGAACCATTCGTACGCGCCGAGGCCCTGAAGGAGGGCGAGGTCGATCAGGTGGAGGTTGAGCAGGAGCGGCAGAGAGAGCGAATAGCCCGTCAGCAGCTCCTCGAGCCCCTCCAAGTCTCCCTCGTCGGCCCTCCGCCTGATCTCATCAGCTATCAGCTCGAGCCTCCTCCGCGCCTCCCGGGCCTCCCTCATGCCCTCCTCCGTCAGCAGGTACACGGTCTTTCTCCTCAGCAGTCCCCTGACCTCCTCCTCCCTCACGAGGCCTGCGGCCTTCAGCGATACGAGCACCATCTCCACCTCGGCCCTCCTCAACCCGGTGAGCTCCGCCAGCTCCTTGGGCGATCTGGGACCTTCCAGCAGCGATGCCAGGATCAGGTCCCTCCGCGAGGACCAGTCCTCCATCGGTTCCGAGGCTATCGAACCTCCTTATCGTCCCATCGCCTTATCTCCGTCGACGCATGTGGAGATTGTTCCACTATCGCCACCCATAGTAGACGACGGTCTCGTTGGGGGAATGGGGCGTTCACATTTAAATTAAGCCTCTAGGTATGTTGTAGCTGGGAAGCGGGGTAGGGTAGCCAGGTTTACTGTTCCTAAATAAGGGTGGATAAGCAAATTCTAAACAGTCAAGTTTATTACGTCGCTCGTTCAGCGATTTTCTCATGATTTTTTAATGCGCTCTATTTTAGCCTTTTTTTTTGGCTGATGGTCACTGTTAGACCCGCGCGTCATTACGGTAATAACCATCACTCAAGCGTCGTGTCGCTGCGGTGACCATAGGTCTCGCGACGCCCTACCACCAAAACCAGCAGTCGACCTCCGATATGTGGTTATATAACCCATATCATCAGTTAGGGTATATGTTTCAAGGAGTTGCTTCCGGCGGTCTTGCTGGTTGTCGAACACCGGTTTTTTCTATAATTCTGCAAATCCCCTCTTTTCGAGCTTAATATAGCATAAAGGGTCAGAGAAAAGATATGAAAAACTTATCAACACTTCTCTATCGGCAGGTACTTCAAAAAGTATCCAGCCTTCCACGCTTCCTCCAGGAATCATCTGAACAGATTTTAATTCAGGCATATCGTCCGGATAAACAATAAAATACTCTGGATTGTATCCTGCCCCGCCAGCAATGGCTTTGAAGTTAAGCATACCAATACGGGCTGTTCCATCACCTTCTATATAGCTGACCCTTACTTTCACCAAGATGTATTCATGGCCGGGGTCCGGTGACGGGTTGAATATGTTTGCTAATTTAATTTTATTGTGTGCCTCCTCACCTCTGATGAAATCCAACACTGTTATCTCAAAGCTAGCACGATAGGCTCTAACTTTAACGGATTCGCCAACTTTTGCGGGATTATTTATGCTGCCTTTATCGGGTGTTTGGGTTGTTACAGCGGTGGGAGCGGTGGGACTTGGTTGCTGTGCTGCAAGCCCAATGATAACCAGTAAAAGAATGACAAATAGTCCAGCTATCGCTAGCTTTGTCTTACGACCTATTGGAGACCTTTGAGAATATGCAGGTTGGTCTGATGGAAACTGAGAGACTCTAAGTCGGAATTCTGAGAAACAAAAATTACATACGATGTGGCCAGGGGCTAATATGCTTGCTAGTTTTAGAGGGGCAAGGCATACGGGGCACCTCGGACCCGGCATTTCCTCGTATAATCTAACTCCACATACTTTACATATCTTAGTCTTTAGCGGATTATAACTTCCACAGTTATGGCAAATCATTTGTGAAGTCACTACAATCGGTTGTAAAGTTGCTCTTCTACCGCGCTTTAAATCACGTGGCTCAATATGTGTTCTTCTTTTGAGCTCATATACAATACCGACGAACAAAAGTATGAACGGGAGTAGATTTAGAAAATAAAAAATAAATCCGAAAAGTAATGTGATCATTATGAGTAGTGCTCCTATAATCATCATCGATACACCGAATTTTCTCCAGCGCGTAGTTAAAACTCCGCCTATTATGCTGAAAATGGAGCCGAATATTCCGCTCCATGCTAGACCGACGTAGGGAGACGGATCTGGAGGATCTTCCCCTGAAAGAATTTGAAAAACGCTGAATGCTAATAAAAATACAAAATATCCGGTGATAGAAAAGATGAACGCCAATACCCCGGCAACGAGTCCGAGCGTTGCGCTGACCCTCACGTCTTAATATTCCTTTAACATCTATATATACATTCTCACAAAATTATTCGGCGTTTTGATGTGTTATGAAATAAGCAGCACGTTCTTTTCATCTTAACCCAGGTGATATCGAGTTAGGGGCCTTTTCCCTCAGGTCCCCCATTCCCGCATCCCGGTGAGCTCCCAGCTGCAACGCGTACACTCGGTATCACGTACATTTATAGAGTTATATGCATCCGCACTCAGGCGAGTGTCCTTCCGGTGAGGCCCCATTCGCAGTTGCGGGCATTCGCGATGGGGGTATTACGCATTTGCAGATGAGGCTGCAATCGCAGGTGAGACCCTTCCGGTTTTACCGAGCGAGGGCCCTCGGTGTGGGGCCTCTCCGTTGCTCTAGGTTCCTCTCTCCCGCGCCTTCGAACCAAGGAGAGCAGAGTTCGCAAACGAGGAACTGGCTGTAGTCGGCCCTTTCATCATCGAATCTCAATGACAATCCTCCCGTCCCAAGATCGATGGCTTACTTTTGTGGGAGGTGTTGAGCGCACCCATGACAATATGTTTTCATGAAGATGAGCCATTTTCTCCTCCTGACTGCGCAGTAACGGCAGACAGTCTTACCGCATGATTCGCAGATAAAGGCATGTTTTATGAGGATGCCGAAGTGGGCTATTCCGCCACATTCGTTGCACAGAACTCTTTTCGACGGACGTAATTTCTTCCGGCATATTGTGCATGTCGACAGTTCGTTAACCCTGTAGAGCCGCGAATATTTGTGGGCTAGGTCGCAGACTACCTTGTAGTTATGCAGAAGAGCAGAATACTCTAGCTCGAGCTTGGGCAGATACAGGGGGATTATCGATAGAATTTTCACGTCACTCCATTTTGGTGAGACGGATTTAATGTAAATCCGCTTGAAAGAGTTTTTTCGTCTGTATATAACAAGATGCGTGTGCTTAGTTATGACATAATCTACGGCCTTTTCCTTTGCCTCCACTGTGTTTATCAGAGGAGGTACGATCACTCCTTTTCCCACCTGCGATGGCGATTGGACGAGGCGGCAGTCCCTGAACGTATCCGCAGGATAATCTAACGGATCCCCTGTCCTGCCGTCTAGGATGACGCTCCCCTCAGCATCGATTACGTCTATCAATCTCCCCGTGCTGGTATATGTCTCCCTATACACCGAGTAGCTGGCCAGATACGCTGGGCGGTAAACCAGCTTGGTTCCGGAGCGTCGCACGAGTTGTAGAGGGGCATGAGGTCGACTTACCATCGAGGCTATCTCATCCTCAATAGCTTTCACCGCTTCCTCTGGTGTATATGTTAACAACACCCGACGAGACATATCTTTCCGCTTCTCGTAAACAACGAAGCCGGCCTTGTCCGCCAGATCCTTAAAGCGGCGGAGGTCGATGAGCTCTACTACGCCGCCAAGTCTGGACGCGTACTCCACCGCCTCTTGGGAAAAATAGCCGGTCGTGATCAGAAATCCCTTCTTCGCGCCGAAGTAAATGACTGCTGAATGGAGTTTCTGGACGACCGGCCTACCAACGGTCCGCCAGAGATGGTGCTTACACTCTACTATTACGGTTTCACCTTCCGGCGAGACCATTATTATATCCCTTCCGGCATCGGACGTGCGTGGGCCCATCCTGACATCCCTCCACCCCAGGCTCTCGAATATCTTCTTGCAGACTTCCTCAAACTCGAAGCCGTCAAGGTCTTCAAGGATTATGATCCTATCCACGCATCTCCACAATTTATGAGGTCAAATGAACTTTATCTTAATAATATTTTATGCCTCACCATTGGCTCGGTCTCAGAAACCCGGTGGCGTTGAAAGATATGACGACTATGAAAAAACACTGAGGCAGTCTGTAAGTAGAGGTTGCGGACAGGCATCCTTGGGCCTTCCCCAAGTGAGCAGAGAGGCCCTTGCCCCGAGGCGACCCGGTGGAAAGCCTTCCGAAACAGGTGAAGTCCCCTCTTCCCTCACGAGACCACGTGCAGGGGCCCTTCTGTTTACACGACCCTTTGGTGAATCATCACGAGCGGGCTGTTCCTCCGCGCTGGCGCATTGTTTAATAACCCTCAACGAGCTCGAGCACTCCCTTCGAGCGAATCCGCCAGAAGTGCATTAAAGAGAAACAGGTCGTCGGGCGGTAAGACGCATGCGAGCACTTTCGAGAGTTGAGGACGGAAGGCGACGTGAAGCGATAAGGGGATTAGCAGAGTTTTATTGAATTCCTCTATACCACTTTGCCACGATTATGTGTGTTTGAGCACATTGCAAATATCGTCTATACATGTTCATCATCTTGCATTTACACGTCAAGTGTTATTTGATTGCGGAGCTGTTATAGCATCATGTTCTGAAGTGGAAGATCAATCAAAGCTTGTAAGAAGCATTGATCGATTATCGCACCATTCTGAGAACGAGGAGATTCACTATTTTCGCAGCCCTCAAATGACTTAAATATCAGAGCGTTGCAAAATCATGACGATGAAACACAAATTCGACTGGGTTGCGACTTTCAGAGTAAGCCGAAAGCAGTGGGAGCAATTTGTAGCTAAATGCCGGGAGCGAGGCCTGACGCCCTCAACGCAGCTGCGATTGATGATCGCAAAGTATCTGCGAGAAGACGGGGACGAGCCGGGGTGAGATGAAAAAATGAAGAGCGACTCGGGGCTGCCCCCCAGCGAGCCCGAGTCTGTGGTATTTAATGGGCAAAACTGTTATTTAAACTTTGAGTCATCTTGGCTGAAGCACCGTCTGCTGAAGTTCCCGGAGATATCGATTGTCCCTGTCCGCGATAAGCGACCCTTAGTTAAGTGGGGCGAATGGATCGACCGACCGCAGACTCCTGAGGAACGCGAGCTGATGCTGAGACAGGCCGAGGAAGCCGGGGGCTATGCCGTCATATGTGGTCATGAGGTCCCCGAGTACGGTTATCTCTTCTGCATCGACGTCGATATTCCATTTGAAGAGATTCGCAGCAAACTTGGAGAGATACCGGTAACTTCCATGGAGGGGACCCCGAGTGGTGGCCTGCACCTCTACTATTTCGCGAAAAATGGACCGCCGCCCACCAAATCATTTTCTGGTATTCCGGTTGAACTCAAAGGCCGAGGAAGTCTTGTGGTCACGGCACCGACTTCAGGCTACAGGTTTCTCAACGACAACATGCCGCGAATAGTGGAGAACGCGATCGAGGTCTTCAAACAAGCGCTCAGGGCCTTCGGTGGAGTTGACGACCCCGACGCTTTGTTCGAGGCGGAGGCGGAGAAGGTGATTGATTACCGGCCAGAGGAACATAGTTTGCTGTCGCCGTGGCTGGAGACGATCGAAAGCGAGTTAGAGCAGCGCAGCCTGGTTAAGAGGCGGACGCTGAAGTACACCATGTGTCACTGTCCGCGCCATCCGCCCGACAGGCATCCAAGTTTCGTGATCAATCGGCTGAAATACTATGGGCTCGATTATCATGACGGGCGCATCTTCAATTTGAAAGAACTGGCGGCCGAACTCGACATAGAGCTGCCGATGCCAGCTCCCCAGCCTAAAGCTGAGGCAGGAGCCGAGACGAAAGGAAAATCCCGCACCATCCTCTCGCTCACGCTGCCCGGCCCTGTTATGCTTGAGGCGATTGGAGTGCTGAACGGCCTGGGAGAGTACGAGCCGCGGCTCCTCATCCTCGGCCCCAGTGGCTTTGAGGTGCGGGAGTTCTATCAAAACGGCGATTCCAAAATAGCCCCCCGGAGTCCCAGGACCTATCCCTACCCGCCTTACGTGGTCGAGGACCTTAGCCTGAGGAAGCGGCAGGACCTCATCGAGATGGTTAGCCGCGAGGTCAACAGGTTCGTCGATGCGCCTGAGGAGGACAGGGCGATCTTCGTCGGCTTCATCGTTCTGAGCTACGTGCAGGAGAAATTCGACGCGTTACCGTACCTTTACATCGTCGGCGACAACTCGAGCGGCAAGACGCACCTGCTGCGCCTGATGGATGCACTCTGCTATCGGCCTATGTCCGGAGCCTCGCTCACTGCCGCCGACCTCTATACCTACCTCGAGGAGGACGGACCGCCGATGACGATAATTGAGGACGAATTCCAAGGCTCGGAAAAAGATAACGACAAAATGAAAATCTACAAAATCGGGTACAAGAGAGGAGCGCGTGTACCGCGGGTCGTCACCTACGAGGGAGGGCGGCGGATAGACTACTTCCAGGCCTTCGGTTTGAAGATCATGGCGGCGGAGGAGCTCACCGAGAATAAGGGGTTGCGGGAGAGGTGCGTCGTGGTCGAATTGGTCGAGGGCGCACCCGAGAAAGACTACTACGACGATGACGATAGAGCGCGGTTCGCGAGGATAAGGGCCGAGTTACTCAAATGGCGAATGGCCGTGCTCGCGGGCAAAGATGAGCTTCCGCGCCTCGAGCTCGACTGGCTCCGAGGGCGGAATCGCGAGTTATACCTGCCTCTTTTGACGGTCCTCCACGGGACGCCGCTCTACGACCTCGTCGAGAGACGCGTGAGGACCGAGATAGAGCAGAAGGCCAAGGAAAAGGCGTCGAGCCTCGAGGCGGTCGTCTGCCATCTCGCCCTGAAACAGGTAGAGGCGCGTGGTCTCGTGGTCTTCCCTGATCTCTGGAACGACCTGCTCGAGGCCCTAAATGGGGTGGAAGAGAGAACCTCGTCGGTCTCGATAGCGCGGGCGATGGAGACGGAGAGCCATGGTCGAGTCACCAAAGCCCAGATCAGCAAAATCTTAACCGAGAAATTCGCGATGAGGAGAGAGCGGACCAAAATAGACGGTCGGACGGTAGTGATCTTCCGACCTAGCGCGGTCAAGCTGCAAATGCTGAGAAGGAAATATGGCGAAGCTGACCCACCCTCCGCGCCCGCATGATGAAATGCGATCCCTTCGAGCCCCACCCATTTCTTAATTCAATTTGTTTTGAATTTGGTGCATCGGTGCACCAGGTGCACCAAATTCCTCGCGCCCCCATGAGGAAAACCGTCCAGAACGCCGAAAAACCCGAGTTCTGGGCGGTTTTTCGGGAGGGGTGCTCTGGAGAAGTGATGCACCTGATGCACCGATGCACCAAATGCGGAATAAACTGAATTAGCTGGCGAGCAAAGCTTATAAGCCATATGCTCTTTCCATCCCGTCACATCTCCCTTAACTACTATGGGCATGAAGCGCGACCCTTAGCATATTCCCACGGTATTACCGCGATCGGCGATCAAGGGCCCCTTGACCCCTCGGCGGGAGCTTGAGGGGGTCCCTGCGCCTGTTCCACGCGTCTTGCTGATGGAACTCGGGGGCCCTCAGCGTGTTGAAGACGTACGGGTGCTTAGTCAAGTGCGGCTCCAAAGGCACTCGCTATATTTATATACCCAGCTCCCTAATCAATGCAGCTCACTGACATGGCGACAGGGCCCCTTTAATGCAGGGCTATTATATAACGAGGGCTTTCTGCGATAATCGCGATAAATAGCACCGGCCTTCACCGAAAAGCTTAAATGGGTGTCCTAGGTGACCTAGGTGCTCTAGCCTAGAGGTGAGGGGGTCTGTAAAAGGCCCCCAAATCGCGTTTTTTGTCCGTTTTTCATGACTCGATGAAGGCAATAGAATTTTTCCCGCCAGAGCACCTAAGTCACCCAGAGCACCCATTTAAGCTTTTCGTCACGATTCGCGATCGGCTTTTCGGCGCCGGTCCTCCCAATAAAGTCCCCACTGCCGGACCTCATCGATCAACGCCTCTCTGTCAATCCTGATCCGGCCCGAGGGCAAACGGATGACGCAGGCGCGCAGTTTGCCCTCCTCAATCCACCTGTAGACGGTTTTCCGGCTTACCCTCAATAATTCTGCGGCCTCAGCTACAGTCATCAGCATGCCGGGAATATTGTTCAAATGCAGGTATATTTGGGCGCAATCAAGTATAAAATTCTACGCCTTGCAGCCCAAGGGAGGGATGAGAGGGTCCGTCGCGAGCCATATTTTACAGCGTTGTAATGCGCGGCAGATACTCCGGGCCCTGCCAACCCTGCTAAAGTCGAGACTTGAGACCCCTGCCTCGGACAGGGGCCATCGGCAAGCTCCGTCTTACCGCAGCACGATTAATATGCTGAGAGGAAAGCTTGCGATTGATCGTCATTCGAGGGGTTCCACTTCTATCGGTCCGCATTGAAGTCGGGACTTGTGACCTCTATCTTTTAGCTTTTAGTATTAGGGTTAATAGAGGGAGCAGCTTCAGCAAAGGTCGTCGGTGTTTCTATCCTCACTAGCCGGGGTAGATTCGTCTGATCAATCCAGATCGTAGAAGACACAATGCTTGCAATAAACTACTAATTCTAGGAGAGTAATTCACGCCAAGGAATGGATTGGGGTGGCTCTCATTATAACAGTTATTGTGATCACCAAGAGATGATGACAGGGCATTATATGATGGTGACGCACGCAGGACAAACTTCTACTCAAACTATTGATACCAATTACAAGCCGCTGGTTTCCTTGATAATAGCAACTCATAACCGATTGAAGACGCTCAGGCTAACTATAGAGTCAATTCTGAGATCAAATTATAAAAACTTAGAATTAATTGTAGTAGACGACGCATCAAATGACGGTACTTATGAGTACATAACTGAACACTATCCTTTTGTTAAAGTTGTTCGAAATCAACATGAGTTCTTCCCAAGCTTTTCACGAGAGAAAGGGTACAGGCTATCAAAAGGAGAGTACCTGATGTTTGTTGATGATGACTGCATTCTGTTGAGGGATACTATAGGTAAGCTAGTGAATCTCATGATGAGCGACCCCTCAATAGGTGTCGCCGGGCCGTCAGTATACACCTTAACTGAAAGACCGCAATGCTTTGGTGGTCGAGTGGTCCCGTACTTTAGCTGCAGGAATAACAAGAAATTAGTAAAAAAGGAGATCATAGATAGTGATTTCGTCCCAGGCACGGCAATGATGATTAGGAGAGATGTATTTGAGAGAGTTGGTGGTTGGGATTATAAGAACTTCCCTTGGCACGCTGAGGAGGTGGATCTTTGCCTACGGATCAAGAAGGCTGGTTACAGGGTTGTGTGCTATACTCACGCAAAAGTCATCCACCTATCTTCAACATCGATAAAGGTCCCTAACCCGACGAGGGCCTATTATGCGGCAAAGTCGAGAGTTAAGTTCTATAAAAGGTATTTCGGAACCTCGTTCTTTCTGCTGTACTTCCTCACCGTCAACATCGTAATCACACTCTTTTACACATTATTTTTTGTATTAAGCAAGAGATTTCACTTCGTAAAAGAGTATGTCAGGGGTGTAGCCGATGGGCTTAGATAAAGTGAGGGACCTAATGAGAAGGCATATGTACACATTAGCCTTATTGAGCGAGGTAATTGTCTATACATATATTTTCAGCGTCATACTGATAGACAGGTTCTATAAACTTGCATTTGCAGAGGATATAGGCGAGACCATCCAAGCCGTGCATACAACAGCCTTCCATGGCCGTCTACTGGAACAGGCATTCTCAACAGGACTATACGTAAACCTTGGGTATGCCGAGAGAATCAGCTATTTAATAGTTCACTTCTCACCGATACTCTTTCTACTAGTCCCATTTTACTATTTGATACCAAAGGTTGAGACGCTACTAGTGCTGAAAGCGCTTATAACATCCCTTAGCGTTGTTCCAGCGTATCTTTTAGCAAAAGCGCGAATTGGAAAGAAAATCGGACTTCTCGTTGCCACAGTCTATCTCCTTCACCCAGCACTACACGCATCTACGCTTGCCAACTGGCCTCCTAACACATTCCTTCCTTTATTCCTATTACTGACAATATACTTTAGATTGATAAGCAATTGGAAAGCGTTTTGGCCAAGCCTGGTGCTTACCCTAATGGTTCATGAGTTCGCAGGGCTATTAGTAGCTGCGTACCTTTTTACGGAGTTCCTCATATATAGACAGCTTTCCAGACGTGACGCCATAGCGTTTGCTGTATCAGTTACGTGGAGCATTTCCACATGGCTGTTCATAAACACGGTAAGCCCGAGGATAGCGACATATACATTATCGATCCCAGAGATCTTGTCTAGGTTTGTGGATCCTGCGTTCCTATTGCACGCTATCGGTTTCGCGGTCTACGCGCTAGCGCCGTTCGCCTTTGTCCCGATCAAATCGTGGTACATCCTTAGTTTAATGCCTTATGTTCTCTGGGCAATTTCGTTCAAGTACTTTGACATAGCAGCGATAGGATGGCATAATGGCTACTACTACTTAGCCTCGCTCTACGTCGCATTCGTAGACGGGCTTAGGAAGGCTACTCTAAGAACTATCTACACTACCTACACTATCTACAAAATAGTTGTCCTAGTAGTTATAGTTACAACGCTGATCCTTTCACCAGTAAGCCCTCTTACATTACCAAAAGGGGCAGGTCCAGCATACTCTGACACCCCGTATGGTCCAGAGCATATAGGGGCTATCAACGAAGTACTTAATTTAATTCCTAGGGATGCCGTGGTCGTTGCACAAAGTCCTATCTCTATATTGCTAGCAGACAGAATAGGGACATATGTCTACATGCCAAGGGATAATCCCCCTGACTACATCCTCTTAGACTTCAAGAACGTACTTTTCAGAACCCACAAATTCGACGAAATAGTTGACAGAGCACTAAACGAAGGTTACGGTGTTTACGCATTCAACGACGGTGTGCTCTTGCTGAAAAAGGGGTATCGCGGTGAACCGGTGCTGCTTAAGCTCATGAGCGAAGTAGTGCTAATGCCTCAGCCCCCAACTACATGGACGTGGCGCTTAGATGCACCACATCACAAAGTTCTCGACCCGGGTTCCTACAGTAACTTCGTTATTAAGTGTCAAGCCAATGGTATCTGCTGGTTCGGCCCTTACATACCACTGTTCCAGGGAACCTATGAGATAGTTGTTAGGTTGAGGGCAGAGGGAGAATTTGGCGAAGATGATGATATACTCAACGTCGTCGTGGCGGACATCTCTAAGCAGAGGGTAATTGCAAATATACCTGTACATGGGAATAATGTAAAGGAGGGTAAATACGTCGATATTTCAACAACCTTCTCCTTAGACGATATTTATACCCGTATAGAGTTCATCGGAATAAAGGTCAAGAGTGAAGCGACTGTGTACCTAGATTATATAAGGCTAAGGCACTTAAACTTAGAAAAACCAAAGACTTATAACGTAGTACTCTATCCCTTCATGTTCAACGTTGAACATGGAGAGAAAGAGGATAACTTCATTGTACACAAATCGGAGCATGAAGAGGGCGTATTCTTTTTCGGACCCTTCATATCCCTGAATAGGGGTAGCTACAAAGCTACCTTCTGGATAAAAGTGGTCAGTACTCCAAGTTTGAGTAGCAACAAGCCCTTTCTAATTCTTGATGTTACTAGAGCTCGGAATGGGAGCATAGAGGTTTTGGCAGAAAAGGCCCTCACGAGCAGGGATGTAGAGGTTGGAAAATGGCAACCCATTACACTTCAATTCACACTTGATGAACCCAGCGGTCTCATGGAGTTTAGGTGTAGGTATATAGTTACCGGTGCGAATGTATATTTTCTTAAAGTGGATATTGATGGTAATTTGAGTGAGTGGTCATGAGAATCGCTCTATGCCTTCACATATCCCTCACCTATGGTGGAGGAGGGGAGAAGTGGGCTTGGAGTGTTTCTAGGTACCTTAAGAAGCGGGGATATGATGTCGAGATTCGAGCTCTGCCTTACACTCCTCATGGACGGCGGGTCGTGGACCCAGCTAAGGTTCTCGGCGACACACCGTACTACGAAGCTTGGACGCATACCGTACACGCCGACGTTGCATATATATTCTACAACCCGTTCGCATATATCTTCTTTAGATGTACTAGGAACTGCATTAGGATTGCTGGTATGCACTCGAGTGTCTACTTCTTACCCAGAACGCCGCCGAAAACCTATGGCTTTCCGGCCGTTGCTGCTAGGCTTCTCTACAAGGTTATAGGTTTATCTGACCTCTCGCTTTATGATGCGGTTCATGTAGTTAACAAAGCTATAAGGGTTAGGCACCCTAATGTTTTTTACGTACCCCACTTCGTCGATACAAACACGTATAGGCCTTTAGCGAAAAAGCGAGATAAATTTACGGTGCTATTTGTCGGAAGGCCCTCGTGGCAGAAGGGTGGGGACATCTTCGTCAAAGTAGTCGAGATGCTGAATAAGAGGGGTGTTGATATAGAGTTTCTCTGCGTTGGTTGTACAACGCATGGCCCCTTTATACAGAGCGCGGGCTACATAGATAGCGACCACGAGCTCGCCAAGGTGTATTCCTCAGCCCACATAACTCTATATCCTTCACGAGCCGATACTTTTGGACTCGTCATAATCGAGAGTTTAGCCTGCGGCACACCTGTTATAACGACCCCTATAGAGACCCACGTATCCCTTGAGTTGCCACTGTTATACGCCTCTAGCGTTGAGGGGTTTGCTGAAAAAGTTCTAGAAGTGAAGGAGTTGTATGAGAAGAGACTTGAGGACTACCAACGCCTTGTTGATATTGGTAGGAGAGCTGTCGAAGAGCTTTATGATGTAAAGAGAGTCCTTCCAAAGTTCGAAAACGCGATCACTTCCTTAGCGAATAAGCGCTAAAACTCTCTCTACTTAGGTTCCTTCAGAAATAAGGGGATGTCCCATAACCCAACGATTTTTGAAGGCATTCGGAACCCATGGCTTTTCACCACCTGCCAACTAATGCTACGCCTATAAAGATCAATGCTATTCCAATCCACTCCTTCAAAGTGAGACTCTCCTCCAAGACTAGCGTGCTCGTTAGTATCACGGCCACCATGCTCAGCGACAGGAAGAACCTCCCCGCCAGCACCCCCATATCCTTGATGACCGCATAACTTAAGAACGAGGCGACGAGGGCCGACGCTAGGGCAAATATGTACCACCTGTTGAAGGCCAGTCTCAAGACGAAGTCCAGCGAGAACTGAGGGTCCCCGACCTCCCTTATGGCGAAGCCCCAGAATATCGTATTGAGGGCTGACAGCAGGGCTATCAGTACGCCCAAAGTCCAGATCGACTGGTTCATTTCCATCACCTCACGGCTTCGATTCCTGTCGCGACCTTGCTTTATTCCTATTCCTTTTTCCTTTTCCTTCTGTTTGAAAAGGCATATAACGTAGTTAAGACCTTCCCCATTCACCGACTTGAAGTCTGCAGGACCGAAGATGCCCTTAAAACGTCTGCAAGATACTTGCGACACAAAAAGCTACCTAAGATCTGCTAACATGAGCCCCACGTTGGCGCACACCACCTTACCACTACCTTCCGCTAGGAAGGGTGCTCTTGGTATATTTGGGCACAATTGAGTATAAATCCTGTGCCTTCACGCGCCCGCGGGGAGGGGGGTATTTAAGCAAGGGCCGACTCACACAATATAATATTTACGACGGGAGCGATGCGGCCCCCGATCGACCGGTCTTGAAGAGGCCCCTGAACGAGGTCTCCCTGCTCAACGGCGCTCACAAGAGGTTATTGAGGAGGACTTTAATCGGCGTAGCGCCAGAGGTCACCTTCTTCATCATCGTTTTCAGCGCTCCAGTCGATGTCCGAGCCGGTGGCGCGTCGATTTATCTTAGCGATTCCCGAGCGCGACAACAGCTCCTCGAGCCCACGGATCTGGCGCTGGATTTGCTCAAGGTGGTGCTTGATATCGTCGAGCTCGGCCTTCGTGCTCCCAGTCTCCTGCCCCTCTCTCTTGCCGAACAGATATGACAACTGGTTCTCGATGAACCTCAACGTCATGAGCTGCGAGCGCGCGAGCTGTCGCATGACCGCTCCATCGACTGTGCTCCGCACATCACTCCGCGCATCGAGTCGCAAGTTCGGTTCGGCCTTGCGCCACTCGGCCACCAGATCGTTCACGGAGAGTCTCAAGTAACTATCTTCAACGCCTTGTGAGTGACCCAGCAGCAGTTTGATCGCCATCGGGTGAACCCCGGACGTCGCGAGCACCGTCTCGTAAGAGCGGCGAAAGCTGTGGAGTGAATATACATAGCCGCGTCCCGACGAGTCACGTTTCAATTTGTCAAGTTTGAACAGAATTCGCCTGAACAGCTCGCCGACTTTATCCGGGTTCAATGGGCGTCGCGGGTTGCCCTCGACGTGGAACACGTAATCGTCGTCGTTCAGGTCCGTGATGTGATTCCGCAATCTCATAGCGAGATCGCGGGGCAGGAAGACGACGCGGGACTTGTTGGTCTTTTCTGTGATCACGCGAATCCGTGGGGGGTCGCTCGCCAGATCGACGTCCTTTTTCCGCAGAGCGAGTGCTTCACCGATTCGAAGACCAGTGCCCCAGAGCAGGTGGAACAGCGCGCGCTTGCGCGGCGGAGCCGTCAGCACAATCTCACGCGCGAGCTCTCGGTCGATCGCATTCGTTTCACGCATCACGCGTCGCTTCGGGATCACGAGCCTAGTCTCGAGTTGACCCAGAGGTCTCTTCGTCGCCTCATAGAATCTCCGGACCGCGGTCGCATAGAGCCTGATTGTATTTGGCGATCTGCTGCGGTCGCGGAGCGCCCGGATGAACTCGACAAATGCCTGCTCGTCTGCTCGCTCTGCCGCTTCTTCAAGCGATCTGAAACCGTTAACCCGGCAGAACATCCGAAGCGCCCGCATGTAGACCTCACGCGTATCTTCGTCGAGGTTCAGCAGGTAGGCCTGCCAGAGAGATAGGTTTTTGGGCTCGCCATTCCTTTTCTGTTCTGGGACCATGCCCGCGCCGCGTTTCATGCAAATCATAGGGCTCGGCGCCCTCATAAACGTAGCGATTACCCGCCCTGTCGCCAGGGTGGGTATCAGCGACGCGTATTACCGAGGGGGCCCTCGAGATATAAAAGCGGGCATGGTTACCCACCTAAAGCGGGGTAGGGTAGCCAGGTCTATCCCGCCGGGCTCATAACCCGGAGATCGGTGGTTCAAATCCACCCCCCGCTACTATTATAATATGTTAGGTGGTCACGTTTCCGCGGCGCCGATTGACTATAACTTGTTTGTGGAGGTCCCAGCAGAAGGAGATCCTCGTTGTCGTGCGCTCCGACTGCCGCGATATGAAGGGTTTCTTGGACAAACGGACGAGGGGCGACACACGTTCTCGGAGGTCCTTCACCTGTTTCGGAAGGGTTTCCCGCCGGGTCGCCTCAGGGCAGGGGACTCCGCGCCCGCTTAGGGAAGGGTCTCTAACAGGATCGTGACTGTGGTTCTACCAGTCCTCCAGAGGACTCTACCTGCGATACAAGATGTATGCCTTCGCCACGTCATACAGTCCTAGCCGCATCAAGCTGAGCATAACGAGGTCCTAATATTTTATCGACGTGAACTCTCTCCCCTTTCTTGACTAGGTCCTCCCATAACCTCCTGCCTGACCGCTGAGGTATTAATTGTATAAAACTAATCGCGAACTAATCTTAGCCCTTGTAGATACGGTGCCCTTACAGTGACAGTGAACGCGGCCTAACGGGCCGTCACGCGCGCTGCGGGACCGTGTAGCACGTGTATTCTAGTGGGCGCGTTCGGAGCAGGGCTCCTCTCGAACTTCACTATCATCGCGTCCGCCTCCTCGAATATTTCCTCGTCGTGGGTTATGATTATCACCTGCCGCACCTTTTCGCCAAGCCTTGTGAAGACCTCCCGGAGCTTTCTCTTGTTCTCCGAGTCGAGGTGGGTCGTCGGCTCGTCGAGGATGAAGAAGCCGAACCTCCCAGCTCCCAAGACGTCGCTGATCGCGAGCCTGATGGCCAGCGCCAGTGCAACCCTCTCTCCTCCGCTCAGCCTCTCCGAGTCGGCCCTCCTCCCCCCGTAAGAGGAGACAAAGGATATTCCCTTTCCCTCTCTCGTCTCCTCCAGCCTTATGTCCGAGAACCTGACGTCGAAGAGGTCTAGGTATCTCGCGGCCCTCTCGGAGACGTTTTTCAGCGCCCACGCCCTGATGCCTTTCACGACAGGTCCGTCCCTGTAGTAGATTTTCTCCCGGATCTTCACTAACAGGTCGTGGAACTCCCGCGCCCTGGCCAGCTCCCTCACCGCGCGTTCGAGCTTCTCTACCTCGTCCCGGAGTCTTTCCACGGCCGCCTCGTTTTCCCTGAGCGACGCCTCGCACTTCCCCAGTTGCCTGTTCAACTCATTCAGCAGTTTTTCGTTCCTCTCCAGCTCAGATACGTCGAGTGGTTTTGCTCGTAGTTGCTCAAGGAGCGTCCTGAGCTGTCTCAGGTCTCCGTCCTCGCCCAGAACCTTCTCCAACCCCTCCAGGTCCTTTACCTCGGGGAGGGCCCGCCTGTCCTCTGCCTGACTCAGCCGCGACAGAGCGTTCCTAACGGTTGTCAGTTCTTCTTCAAGCTCGGGTATTCTCTCCACGCCGCCCAGCTTCTCAGCGTCCCTTTCCGCATCCCTAATCTTATCGCGGAGCTCGTCCACGTGCTTCCCCTCTATGTAGGACAGGCCCTCTATCTCTCTCCTGATCCTCTCCAGCTCGCCTCGCAATTCCTCTATCTGTTTCCTTTTCCTCTCCAGCTCGCCTGAGAGCCTCTCCCTCTTCTCAATCATTTCAGTCATAGCCTGTGCGCCTCCCGCCCGGTAGGACTCGGACACCAGGTCGACGATGCCTGCGATGCCCCTCGATACCTCTTCCTCAAGCTCCTCGGTGCTCTCTCGTCTGGCTAATCGCTTCCCCAGCTCTATCGAATCGTCCCTAAGCTTCTCGGCCCTCCTAACGGCCTCGTCCTTAAGCGTCTGTAGCGTGGGGGCTTTCTCCGGCGGGACGCCGGGAACCCTCAGCTCCCGGAGAGATGCCTCAATCCCCTCCGCCTCCCCCTCAATCCTCCGCAGTTCCTCCTCCTTCCTCTTTTGCACTTCTTTCAAAGCCTCTCTCTCCGCCGTGCGCCTGTCCACAACATCCTTGTGTTCAAGGAGCGTGTGGCACTCCTTGAGCGTTCTAATGCTGGTTTTCAACTCCTTCTCGCGCTGGCTGAGTCTGTACTTCAGCACGCTCAGCAAATTTCGCGCCGTGTCGTACATCTCCTTCACCTCCTTGAGCTCGGAGTACTTGCGCCGTTCCTCCTCCAGCTTGCTTTTGAGCTCGGCGACCTCCTTCTCGAGCTGCTCACATCGTCTCAACCTGTCCTCTAGCTCCTGCCTCTTCTTCCCAAGCGTTTCTTCAACCCTCTCCAAGTCGTTCAGGTCCCACCCGACGCTCTCGCGGACCTTGTTCCTGAAGTCGTCTATGACGTCTCTCATGCGTTCGTAGGCCTCTTCCATCTTCTCCAGTCCCACGAGTTTATCGAAGAGCTCCTTCACCTTCTTCGGCTCTTCCGAGAGGATGCTGTCAAGCTCCCCCTGCCGTATGATTACGGCGGAGACCATCTCCTCGTAATCGAGGCCGAGTATCTTCCGTATATGCTGGACTACGTCGTCATCCTCGCGCCTCCTCTCGCCGGTCGCTAGGGTTTTGCCGTTGCATTTGAGGAAGGAGTGTTCTAAGGCCCCC